>JAGRGP010000015.1 GCA_020445415.1 Gammaproteobacteria bacterium
TCTTTGGCCATCGCAATAAAATCCATATCGTAAACCTGGAAAAGACGCTGCCCCTTTACAAGGAAGCCATGAACTTCCTGGGGACCTTGGCGGCAAATGGGGGCAAGATCCTGTTTGTGGGTACCAAGCGGGCTGCCCGAGATACCGTGAAGGAAGAGGCTGCGCGATGCGGTATGCCTTACGTCAATTATCGCTGGTTGGGCGGGATGTTGACTAACTTCAGAACTATTCGTCAGCGCATCAAGCACCTGGTCGAGTTGGAGGGCATGTTCGAAGATGGATCCATCGACCGTTTCAATAAGAAAGAGGCGCTGGGCCTGCGCCGTGAAATGGAAAAGCTTCAACTCAGTCTGGGCGGCATCAAGAACATGGAAAAGCTGCCGGATGTATTATTCATCATAGACGTGGGGCATGAGGATATCGCGGTATCAGAAGCCTGCAAGCTGGGTATTCCCGTAGTCGGGGTGGTGGACACCAACAACAGCCCGGACGGAATCGATTATGTTATTCCGGGAAACGATGACGCAATCCGTGCGATTCAGCTTTATGTTCAGGGTGCTTCCGCAGCAGTACTCGAGGGCCGGGCAAGTGCCGCTCACCTGGGTGGACCGGGTGCCTCCGATGAGTTTGTCGAGCTGGATGCCGGCAAGGAACAGGCCGCCGAGTAACGGTGAACCGACCGCGCTTTGTATTAGGCAATCCGTATCAATAGACAACCCCCACCTGGCTTGTTGCCTGGTGGGGGTGTCTTTATCTGAATTTTTAGTGAGGGAATAGAGATCATGACCATTACCGCCTCTTTGGTAAAAGAACTGCGCGAGCGAACCGGTTCCGGCATGATGGAGTGTAAGAAGGCACTGGTCGCTACCGGTGGGGATATCGAGGCTGCCATCGAAATGATGCGCAAGTCTGGGCAGGCAAAGGCCGCGAAAAAAGCGAGTCGCACGGCAGCTGAGGGCGTAATCGTCATTCGGTTCAGTGAGGACGGGAAGCGTGGCACGATGGTCGAAGTGAACTGCGAGACCGATTTTGTGGCTAAAGATGACAATTTCACCTCTTTCGCCAATGCGGTAGCGGAGTGCGCCCTCAATTCAGGCGTTGGCAGCGTGGAGGAATTACTCTCCCAACCATTGCACGAGGGGGAGGAGACCACGGTCAACACGGCTCGTGAGGCGTTGATCTCTAAGATCGGCGAGAATATGAACGTTCGCCGCTTTGCACGTTTCAGTACCTCCGTGGGGCACCTTGCGAGCTATCGCCATGGTGTTCGTATTGGTGTGGTAGTGGAGCTGGAGGGAGGAGACGAGGAAACAGGCAAGGATATCGCCATGCACATCGCAGCCAGCAATCCGCTCTGCGTATCGGCGGAAGGGGTGCCCGCCGAAACCCTGGAAAAGGAGCGAGAAATCTTTCAGGCGCAGGCGCTAGAAACCGGTAAACCTCAAAACGTCGTGGAAAAAATCGTGGCAGGAAGGGTTAATAAATATCTCTCTGAGGTGACGCTGCTCGGCCAGCCCTTTGTCAAGGACCCCGATGTATCCGTGGAAAAGCTGCTTGCCGGGAAGGGTGCGAAAGTAGTGGGTTTTACGCGCTTCGAAGTCGGAGAAGGTATCGAAAAGAAGCAGGAGAATTTCGCTGACGAAGTGATGGCCCAGGTACGTGGTTGACCCTTAGTTAGTCAAGTGCATTCTGGACAAGGTGCCGATAGCACCTTGTTCAATCTAATAAAATAGATCAATTATATTATTTAACTAATTGAATTAATAAATATTATTAATATTTAACTCGTGCAGATTGCCCGCTCGGATACTGGGTGCGTTATACTTGAACGCCAACTAACCGGTGGTACCATCCTCTTCATTTGATTGGCCTTTGAGGGCAACATGTCAGAATTGATCTGCCAGCGAATATTGTTGAAACTCAGCGGTGAGTCACTGATGGGGGAAGGTGATTTTGGTATTGATCCCCGGGTATTAACCCGAATGGCCGAGGAGATCAGGGATATTGTTGCCCTGGGGGTCCAGGTGGGGCTCGTTATCGGAGGTGGCAATATATTTCGGGGTGCCGGTTTGGCGCGCTCCGGGATCAACCGAGTCTCGGGAGACCATATGGGAATGCTGGCAACGGTTATGAACTCGCTTGCCATGCAGGACGCGTTAACTAAATTAGGGGTCGGGGCTCGGGTAATGTCGGCGTTGCCCATGGAGCAGGTTTGCGATACCTATACTCCCCGAGGCGCGGTACGCCACCTGGACGATGGAGAAGTCGTCATTATGGCAGCCGGTACCGGTAATCCCTTTTTTACCACCGATTCGGCGGCGAGTCTCAGGGCAATCGAGATCAGAGCCGGACTAATGATAAAGGCGACCAAGGTAAATGGTGTTTATTCTTCCGATCCGGTTGAGCATTCCGAAGCGGAATTCTACCCTCGCCTAAGCTTTGATCGAGCCCTGTCAGAAGGACTTCAAGTCATGGATGCAACCGCGATCGTATTGTGCCGGGAAAATCGGATGCCGCTGCGGGTTATGAATATCAATGAAACGGGTGCATTGATGCGCTTGATGCGGGGCGAGGATGTCGGGTCCTTGCTGGATAACGGAGACTGAAATGATCGAAGAAACCAGGAAAGATGCGCTGGAACGTATGAAAAAAAGTGTCACGGCGCTGGAGCACGATCTGGCTAAAGTGAGAACCGGACGAGCTCACCCCAGTCTTTTGGATCACATTACGGTCTCTTACTACGGTTCCGAGGTGCCGCTTAACCAGGTCGCGAACGTCAACGTAGAAGATGGCCGGACACTGGCGGTGACACCTTGGGAAAAGAACATGGTTCAGCCGGTGGAGAAGGCGATTATGAAGTCTGATTTGGGGCTGAACCCCAGTTCTGCTGGCAGCGTAATCCGGGTTCCCCTGCCCGCGTTGACCGAGGAGCGACGCCGGGATCTTATCCGGGTGGTTCGGCATGAGGCCGAGCAGGCACGGGTAGCGATCCGTAATATCCGGCGCGACGCCAACTCTGACCTCAAGGATATGGCCAAGGAAAAGCTGATTTCGGAAGACGATCAACACCGAGGAAGTGATGAGATTCAAAAACTCACCGATGAGTACACCGGGAAGATAGACAAATTACTGGAGAAAAAAGAAGAAGATCTGATGTCTGTGTGATCTCCGATGCAGAAACCGATGGATGAGGCGGGATGGCAAGCGGGGGAGAAGGAGCGAAAGCTTCGTATTCCTCGTCATGTGGCGATCATTATGGACGGGAATGGCCGTTGGGCGCAGGCTCGCCGGTTACCGCGGTTTGCCGGACACAAGGCCGGTGTGGAAACCGTCAGGAGCGTCGTCGAACATTCTGTGAAATTGGGGGTCGAGGTCCTTACCTTGTTTGCCTTCAGCAGCGAAAATTGGCGACGTCCGCGCAAAGAAGTTGACCTGTTGATGGATCTTTTTCTACTGGCGCTTGAACGAGAGGTTCGGCGGTTGCGGCGTAATGATGTCAGGTTGCGCGTTATTGGAGATCGCTCGGCATTTTCACAGAAACTTCAGGCCCGGATCGCCGAGGCTGAGCAAACCACGGCGGACTGCCGAACCCTGACACTCCAGATTGCGGCGAACTACGGAGGCCGTTGGGATATCGTTCACGCGGCACGCGCTTTAGCGCAGCGAGTAAATGAGGGTACGCTGGATGCGAATGATATTGATGAAACCCTTGTCGGAGAAGCCCTTACCACCTCGGGCCTCCCGGATCCCGATCTCTTTATCCGCACCGGGGGAGAGCAGCGACTGAGTAACTTTTTACTCTGGCAGTCCGCCTACGCCGAGCTCTATCTTACGTCGGTTCTCTGGCCGGACTTTAATGTGACGGCTTATGAACAGGCGCTACAGTCGTTTAGTCTGCGGCAGCGTCGTTTCGGCAGGACCACCGAACAGGTGTTGGCCGATTCAATCTCCTCAGGCAGCGACTGACACCCTTCCTGTGCTGCTGCAGCGTATCGCTACTGCTCTGGTACTGATCCCGCTCGTGGCAGCGGCCGTTCTGTATCTGCCAACAAATTGGCTAGCGGTATTGCTAGCCTTTTTGGTTGTGCTCGGGGGGTTGGAATGGGCAAGGTTGGCGGGGTTAGGTACCGGTGGGACTAAAGTTCTATATCTCGCTTCAATTGCCGCGGCCATGGTTGGGATGTTGCTATTGTATCGATTCTCGACCGGATGGGTATTCCCCGTTGTCGCAGTTGTCGCGGCGGGCTGGATAGCCGTGGGGGCCTTACTGATATGGCATCCGTCACCGATGCGTCTGGTAGCGGGCCAGAAGGTTCGATTACTGACAGGAATGCTGGTGTTGGTTCCCGCCTGGGGGTCGCTGCTGGCGGTTCATGAACTGTTCAGAGACGGCCCATTTTTGGTGTTGTTTGTGATGGTTCTTATCTGGATTGCCGATAGCTGCGCGTATTTCGCGGGGCGGCGCTGGGGCCATACCAAGCTGGCGCCGAGTATTAGCCCAGGAAAGACCCGCGAGGGAGTCTACGGAGCCCTGGCAGGCGCGGTGATATGTGGGATTTTGCTCTATCTTGTGCGGCCCGAGACCGGTCCACTCATCGGTGTGGTTGCCTTCGCGGTCGGCATTGCGCTCATATCGGTGGTGGGCGATCTATTTGAGAGCCTGATCAAACGCTTAGCGGGTATCAAGGACAGCGGTTCGCTACTGCCGGGACATGGTGGCGTGATGGATCGGATCGACAGCCTGACCGCCGCCTTGCCGGTTTTTCTGTTTGGCCTGTTGCTGCTGGAGAAGGTCAATTGATTGGTTTGACAATATTGGGCTCTACCGGCTCCGTCGGAATCTCCACGCTGGATGTGGTGAGACGCCATCGCGATCGTTTCCGAGTTGTAGCACTCACCGCCAACAGGGATGTAGAGGGATTGTTCAGGCAGTGCCTCGAGTTCCAGCCAAACCTTGCGGTACTTGCCGATGAGCGCAGCGCCCGGCTCCTCCAACGGAAGATTACCGACCAGAATTTACCGATACAGGTCTTAAGCGGCGTACCGGGTCTCCAGGAAGTAGTCTCCCTCGGTGAGGTGGATTATGTGATGGCGGCAATCGTTGGGGCGGCGGGACTCGTGCCGGTGATGGCGGCGGTTAGAGCGGGAAAGCGTATCCTGCTGGCCAACAAAGAGGCGCTGGTGGTTGCCGGCAGGCTGTTTATGGAAGCGGTTGCCCAGCACCGTGCGCAAGTTCTGCCGATCGACAGTGAGCACAATGCCGTTTTTCAGTGCCTTCCAAGGGGGATCGAAGGGGGGTTGGAAGACGTTGGAGTAAGGCGGATCCTGCTTACCGCATCCGGCGGCCCGTTTCGGACCCTGCCTCGGGAACAGCTTAAATTTGTGACTCCTGATCAAGCCTGTGCTCATCCGAACTGGGAAATGGGCCGCAAGATCTCGGTAGATTCTGCGACCATGATGAACAAGGGGCTTGAGGTTATCGAGGCTTGCTGGTTGTTCCACACGGTTCCCAAAAACGTCAGTGTGGTTTTGCATCCGCAAAGCATTGTTCACTCACTGGTTGAATACAAAGACGGATCCGTACTGGGGCAAATGGGGCATCCGGACATGCGCACCCCGATTGCCCATGCGTTGGCCTGGCCGGATAGAATCGAATCAGGTGTCGGCAGCTTGGATCTGATTGCCGTGGCACGGCTCGAATTCGAAGCCCCCAGCATGGAGCGGTTTCCCTGCCTCAAGTTGGCCTACCAGGCGATGGAATCGGGCGGCGCGGCGCCGGTGGTTTTAAATGCCTCCAACGAGGTAGCCGTGTCGGCCTTTTTGGGTGGGAGACTGCGTTTTACCGACATACCCGTAGTTATCGAGGGGGCACTGGCTCGTCTCGACGGTGTTCAGGGAAGCAATCTGGATGATCTGCTGGCATTAGATGACGAAGCCAGGCGCGTGGCGGAACAAATAACCTCTGGATTGGTCTACTGACCCTTGACGGAAAAAACTAGTGAGGGCGCCAACCAGGTTTTCGGGCTACAATTTTTCCTGTAGGCCACCGGGTAACGGCAGGTTTGACAGCCATACCCCCTCTGCCAGCCATGTAGATTGATATGTTGCCATGGATACATTCTTGTTTACCGTAGCTTCCTTTATCCTGGCCCTGGGAATACTGATCACAGTGCACGAATTCGGTCACTTCTGGGTGGCTCGGCGAGTCGGTGTCAAGGTACTGAGATTCTCCATCGGATTCGGCAAGCCGCTTTGGAAACGGATTGGTAGGTCGGACGGGACCGAATACGTGGTTGCCGCGATACCCCTGGGTGGCTACGTTAAGATGCTCGATGAGCGGGAAGGCGAGGTACCGGAGAGCGAAGTGGCTCGGGCATTCAATCGGCAGCCCCTTCGGGCTAGAGCTGCCATCGTCGTGGCAGGCCCGTTATTCAACTTCCTGTTTGCGATTCTTGCCTATTGGATGCTGTTCGTCACCGGGGATACCGGTAGCCGGGCTTGGGTAGGAAAGGTAGCGGAAGGCTCAATTGCCTACCAGTCCGGCTTCCTGGCGGGGGATGAACTGACCGCCATTTCGGGGCATGAAACTCCGAGCTGGGAGACCGCGATTTATACCTTGATGCGCGAATCCTTGGATGGTGATGATTTGTCGGTACGAGTGATCGATGCCGATGGTAACCCCCAAACCCGGATATTGCCTGGTGAACGATTGGCGCGGCTGGGTGACCGTAAGAATGTGCTCACATACTTAGGGATTACCCCAAAGCGCCCCAGAATTGCTCCGGTAATCGGGGAAGTCGTTTCGGGTGAGGCGGCTGATGTGGCGGGGCTGCGGAGCGGCGATCTGGTGTTGTCGGCGAATAATCATCGGGTGGAGTTATGGTCAGACCTGGTTACCTTCATCAAGGAGCACCCCGGGGAGCAAGTGGAATTTGAGGTGAGCCGGGATGGATCGACGCTATGGATCACGGTTCCCGTGGGAGTTCGGGAGGAAGACGGACACAAGTTGGGCCGAATTGGGGCGGGCGTACAGATTCCCGAACGGCTATACGACGAATATCGAGTGGAGATCAGGCTTGGTCCACTGGATGCATTGTCGGCCGCTA
This sequence comes from Gammaproteobacteria bacterium, assembly GCA_020445415.1. Lineage (GTDB taxonomy): Bacteria > Pseudomonadota > Gammaproteobacteria > Chromatiales > Chromatiaceae > HKST-UBA178. The sequence goes on from JAGRGP010000015.1 coordinate 7,107, forward strand.
CGCAAAAAACCTGGGATATGTCTTTGTTTATGCTGCGTATGTTAGGACGTATGTTAACCGGCCAAGCATCTGTGGAAAATCTGAGCGGTCCGATATCCATCGCCCAGACCGCTGGGCAGTCAGCCAGCTACGGGGCGGTCTATTTTTTGAAATTCCTGGCCCTCGTAAGTATCAGTCTTGGGGTTCTCAATCTATTGCCGGTTCCCATCCTTGATGGGGGACACCTGTTCTTTTTTCTGATCGAGGCCGTCAAGGGCAGCCCACCATCGGATGAATTCATGATTCAGGGGCAGCGCTTGGGGATGATGCTTCTCTTGGCGCTGATGGGGCTTGCATTCTACGTGGATATCTCTCGGTTGCTGGGCTAGCAGCTCAAGATTATTTATAATCACACGATTTGGTCATCCCGCGATGTCGGGAGTTGGCGGTGGACAGTAGCAGAGTAACCCTCGGTCGTTCCCAAACCTCAAGGGATTGTCGACGATAAAAGAAATATTTGCTAGAAAACAAGGTGATATCACGTTTTTCCATGAAAAGACTGGGTAGAGTTCCGATCTATCTGCTGCTGGTGCTTATGTTTATCCATGCCCCGTTTGGTTGGGCGGATACATTCGTGGTCAGAGACATTAAAGTCGAGGGGCTGCAACGTATCTCCGCGGGTACCGTATTCACCTATTTGCCGGTTCGGATTGGTCAGACGATCGGACCCGAAGAGACTCCCGAAATAATCCGGGCGCTCTACAAAACCGGATTTTTCCAGGATATCCGGTTGGATCGAGAAGATGATGTCTTGGTAGTCTTCGTCAGTGAGCGCCCCGCGATCGCCAAGATTGATATTTCGGGAAATAAGTCGCTGGAAACCGAGCAGTTGCTCACCTCGCTGAAGGACATCGGACTTGCCGAGGGCCGGGTGTTGAATCGCTTCGTGCTCGATAAGATCAAGCAGGAGCTCCAACGCATGTATTTCAATCAGGGTAAATACAGCGTGCAGGTGGAGACCACGGTGAGTCCCTTGGAGCGGAATCGCGTGGCATTGAGTATTGCCATAAAAGAGGGCGTAACCGCCAGGATCAAGGAGATAAATATTATCGGCAATCAGTCTTTCGAAGACACCGAGCTATTGGATGTCTTTGAACTGAGCAGCTCAAATTTTTTGTCGTTTATCTCAAAAGACGACCAGTATTCACGCCAGCAGCTTTCGGGCGATCTCGAGAAGCTTCGCTCATACTACCTGGACCGGGGCTTTATCAATTTCAAGATCGTTTCCACGCAGGTTTCGATTACCCCCAATAAACAAGATATCTACATAACGGTTAATATTTCCGAGGGTGATGTCTACACCATTAGGGATATCAAGTTGGCCGGCGATTTGGTCGCGGAACCGGAAGCGTTTTATCCGCTCATTCAGTTGAAGCGGGGGGATGTATTCTCACGTAAAGATACGCTGGGGAGCTCGGAGAGGGTCAGCCGGATGCTGGGGGATCATGGGTATGCGTTCGCCAACGTCAACAGCATTCCGGACATAGACGACGAAACCAAACAGATCGATATCACGTTTTTCGTTGATCCCGGCAAGCGTGTCTATGCGCGGCGTATCGATATCAGCGGAAATAATCATACCCGTGATGAAGTATTGCGTAGAGAGATGCGGCAAATGGAAGCGGGTTGGTTCTCGGCTGCGCAGGTGAGAAGGTCCAAAGAACGCTTGATGCGCTTGGGCTATTTTGAAGAGGTGAATGTCGAGACCCCCGCAGTGGCGGGCACTACCGACCAGGTTGATGTAAAGATCAGCGTAACCGAGAAGTCCATGGGCAATCTGGCGGCGGGACTTGGATTTTCCCAGTCCCAAGGATTGATACTGAACGCCAGCATCTCTCAAAATAATTTTCTGGGTACCGGCAAACGGGTTAGCGTGGCGTTTAACACCAGTTCGGCCAACACCTTATACTCGCTTGCCTACACCAACCCTTACTACACTGTGGACGGTATCAGCCGGGGATTTAACCTCAGCTACCGACAAACGGACTTTGCCAAGGTCGATACCGGGCGTTTCCTGATCGATGCGTTTGTTGCAGGTGTCACCTTTGGTATTCCAACCAGCGATACGGAAAGACTGGTATTTGATTTCGACATGGATTCGACGGACTTGAAATTGGGTGGCGATGCATCGGATGAGCTTCGGGACTACGCCAGGGATAATGGCAGTGAATATCTTAACTTTCGTCCGGGGTTAAGTTGGTCCAAAGATTCACGGGATTCGGCACTCATGCCGACTCAGGGAGGCATCCAAAGTATCTCCGGGAGTTTCGCGATTCCGGGTAGCGACCTACTGTATTACCGGTTGGAATACACTAATCGCTACTATATTCCGCTTACCAGGGCCTTCACATTTGGACTGAAAGGTGACATAGGATTTGGTGATTCTTATGGTGATACCACCAGCTTACCGCCCTGGCGTAACTTTTTCGCCGGAGGAATCAAGACCGTGCGGGGCTTCAAGGATTATAGCCTCGGACCAAGAGACAGTAACGATGACCCGATCGGTGGAAATTTCCGATTAGTCGGTGGAGCCGAGGTCTTCTTCCCAGCGCCTTTCAAGCTGATGGAGAAAACGGTACGTCTTGGGCTTTTCGTCGATGGCGGCAACGTTTACGATACAACGGATGGAGGCATCGATCTTGGCGACCTGCGCTATTCAACCGGTATATCGGGTTTTTGGTTATCACCTTTTGGCGCTTTTGGTGTAAGTCTAGGATTTCCGTTGAACGCCAAGTCGGACGACGACGTGGAGTATTTCCAGTTCACGTTTGGATCGGCATTTTAATCTGATTTTGGAGAATGATTTTGAAAAAGTGTGTAACGGTTTTGTTGATCACGATTTTTCTGTTTTTTGCACAAACCACCGTGGCGGCAGACCTGAAGATAGGAGTGGTTGACGTCATCAAGCTGTTGGAAGAATCTCCCCAGGCCGAAGATCTTCGCAAGAAGTTGGAAGCGGAATTTCAGCGTCGGCAGAATGATTTGATAGCCAAACAGCAACAGCTGAAGAAGCTAAGTGATAAGCTTGCCCGAGATGGGTCGGTAATGAGTGACGCGGAAGTCAAACGCCTCGAACAGGATATCCGAACCCGGCGCCGTCAGCTCAATTCCACGAGTGACGAGTTCCGTGAAGATCTCAATCTACGGCGTAACGAAGAGTCTCAGAAACTCCGGCAGCAGCTTACCGAGGTCATCCATCAGCTGGGTAAGGATGAGGATATCGATTTGATCTTGGATTCTGCCGTATATGCTAGTGCCAGGGTCAATTTGACAGAGAAGGTATTGACAAGGCTTAGGGAACAATACAAGACCTCCCGTAAATAGGCGGTCGGACAGGTAAGCGCCCACCGTGGTTTGCCTACTTTCCGAGCTGGCTCGCTTAAGTGGCGCTGAGCTGCAAGGAGATGGTGACTGCCAAATTACGGGGGTTGGTCAGCTACAGAGTGCCGGGCAGGGGGACATCAGTTTTCTAGCCAACTCCCACTACGGGAAATATCTCCGGGTAACTCGAGCCTCGGCCGTAATCCTTGCCCCCGAGATGGCAGACCAGTGCCCGGTCAATGCCCTGATCAGTACTAATCCCTACCTGTGCTATGCGCGAGTGGCTGGTATCTTGTTTCCCGCACCGTTAACTGCGGCCGGTGTACACGCTGCCGCGGTGGTCGACGGGTCTGCTTCCGTGCATCGCACTGCGTGTGTGGCGGCCTGCGCCGTCGTGGAGGCGAATGCGGTAATTGAACGGGACGTATACGTTGGCCCGGGCTGTGTGGTTGGGGCCGGCTGCCATCTAGGCGAAGGAACCCGATTAGTCGCTAACGTGACGCTTTGCTCAGGAACGCAGATTGGGCGGCGTGTACTGGTTCACCCCGGAGTGGTGATCGGTGGCGATGGGTTCGGTTTCGCGAATGACCGGGGCAGTTGGGTGAAGATTCCCCAATTGGGCAGGGTCCGAATCGGAGACGATGTCGAGATCGGTGCCAATACTGCCATCGATCGCGGCACAATTGGTGATACGGTCATTGAAAACGGGGTGAAACTGGATAATCAGATTATGATCGCCCATAACGTAACCATTGGTGAGAATACGGCAATTGCTGGTTGCGCGGGAATATCGGGCTCTACCCGGGTCGGCCGTAGATGTACTATAGGTGGAGGAGTCGGGTTGGCGGGACATCTGGAGATTGGAGACGACGTTCATTTTTCTGGTCAGTCACTAGTTACCAAGTCGTTTCCCAAGTCTGGCCACTATAGTGGTAATCTCCCCGCGGTGGAAACCCGGGAGTGGCGTAGATCAGTGGCAAATATCCGCAGGTTGGATGAGTTAGTGCGGCGTATCAAGGCCTTGGAACGCCTGGTCCATGAGAAGGGATCTGAAACGAAGTAGGCCGGACTGCCTCCACAGCAGTCATTTGACAGTGTACTTGATCGGAGAACCCGGTCGAGATCGGGAGTGTGATTTTGAGTGCGATGGATATCAATCAGGTGTTGGCGCTTCTGCCCCACCGCTACCCCTTTCTCCTGATTGACAAGGTGCTTGAGGTCGAGCATCACAAGCGAATACTGGCGGTAAAAAACGTCACGTATAACGAACCCTTCTTCAACGGACACTTTCCGATACGACCGGTTATGCCTGGCGTCCTCATCGTTGAGGCAATGGCGCAGGCCACCGGATTGCTAGCCATGGCTTCCAATCCCGAGACGGTAAGCAAAACCAATATCTATCTATTTGTCGGTATCGACAAGGCTCGTTTCAAGCGCCCGGTGGAACCCGGCGACCAGATGGTAATCGAGATGCACCAGAAAGCATTAAAACGGGGAATCGGGCTGTTTTCGGGGAGTGCGAAGGTGGATGGGAAGATTGCGGCTATTGCCGATATTATGTGCACTGCCAGGGATTTCAGCGCTTGATCGATCCAAGGGCAGCTGTTGATCCATCGGCGGATCTCGAGGATGGGGTCGAAGTCGGACCTTTCTCGATCATTGGACCCGAGGTGAAGATTGGGCGCAGAACCCGGATTGGCCCTCACGTGGTCATTAAGGGACCAGCGGTTATTGGCCGCGATAATCGAATCTATCAGTTCACCTCCATCGGGGATGATCCACAGGACAAGAAATATGCTGGAGAGCCCACCCGATTGGAAATCGGTGACAGGAATGTTATCCGGGAGTTTGCCACCATTAATCGGGGAACAGTCCAGGATTCGTTCACAACCCGGATAGGTAACGATAATCTGCTGATGGCCTATACTCATGTCGCCCACGATTGCCAAATCGGAAACCACGTAATAATGGCAAATGCCGCGTCTCTGGGAGGGCATGTCCATATCCATGATCACGCGATTCTTGGCGGGTTTACCATCGTGCATCAGTTCTGTCGTATCGGCGGGCACGCGTTTTGCGCGATGGGTACGGGTGTGACTCGGGATGTTCCACCTTACATCATGGTGAGCGGCCATCCGGCTAAACCCTATGGTATTAACTCCGAGGGGTTGCGCAGGCGGGGATTCGGCGACTTGGCGATTCAGCGGATCAAGCGTGCGTATAAGACCCTGTATATGCAGCAATTGAAACTGGAAACTGCCATTGAGGCACTAAAAGAACAGGCGTTGGAGACTCCCGAGGTCGCATTGTATGTCGAGTTTTTGCAAACCAGTAGCCGCAGTATCGTGCGCTAACATCGAAATGGTGGACGCCGTTGTTTATCCCAAATAGATTGTTGGGTAATGCCTCCGATGGAGGGAGAGCAACCCCGCGTTTCGTCGGCTACGGGATGCCGTGCTAAGAGTTGGTATCGTCGCAAACGAACCCTCGGGCGACACGCTCGGCGCGGGATTGATGCGGGCACTCCGCTGCGGGGGGCGAGAAGAGGTCTCATTCCGGGGTGTGGGCGGTCCACAGATGGAGCAGGCGGGAATGGTCAGCCTCTATCCGATGGAGCGTCTGTCGGTAATGGGACTGGTAGAGGTGGCTAAACACCTGCCGGAACTGCTGTCCATCCGCCGTGAATTGAAGCGGCACTTTTTAGCTGATCCGCCAGATGTATTCATCGGAGTCGATGCACCCGATTTCAATTTGGGGCTGGAACGCGCCTTGCGCAACCAGGGAATTCCCACCGTGCACTATGTGAGCCCCACCGTCTGGGCATGGCGGCCGAAACGGGTGAAAAAGATCAAGGCCTCGGTCGATCTGATGTTGAGTATCTTCCCCTTTGAATTCGATTTCTTGCGGCGTCATCAAGTTCCGGTGGTTTACGTCGGTCATCCGTTAGCCAACGATATCCCCATCGCGCCTGATCCTGGTGCCGCCCGTGATCGGCTAGGTATTGCTGCGGATGCCAGGATAATAGCCTTGCTGCCCGGCAGTCGCGTCAGCGAGGTCGAGGCATTGTCTGAGATTTTTCTGGGTGCGGCGCTACAATGCCGGGAAAAGAATCCCGGCCTGCAGTTTTTAGTGCCTCTGGTCAATCAGCGCACCCGGGATGTATTCGAGGGTATCCAGAAGACGGTGGCACCAGGGTTACCGCTGAGGGTGCTTCAGGGCCAATCACGGGATGCCATGTTGGCGGCGGACGTGGTGCTGACCGCCTCCGGAACCGCTACCTTGGAGGGGCTACTCCTCAAGGTACCGATGGTTGTCGCCTATCGATTGAGTCCACTCACTTACTGGATCGTCAAGACCCTCAATCTTGTCCAGGTGCCCTTTGTTGCCATGGCCAATTTGTTGGCCGGGGAGGAGATTGCGCCGGAGTTCATCCAGGAACGCGCCCGGCCGGAACTGATCTCAGCGGCCTTGCTTGAGATCCTGGATTCACCGGAGCGGGTTGCCAAGATTAGATCGGTGTGCCACCGCATCCACGGCACGCTGCGTCAGGATACCGGTACCCTGGCCGCGGATGCGGTACGCGAGCTGGTAAAATCCCGGCAGTGAGTCATGGCTATCCACAGTTGACCGCCGGTGTGGACGAAGTGGGACGGGGCCCGCTGGCAGGTCCGGTAGTGGCGGCGGCGGTGGTACTCGACCCCAAACGGCCGATACCGGGACTGGCGGATTCTAAAAAATTGCGGGCTGGGTTTCGGGAAGAGCTGGCAATGGCCATCCGCGAGAGGGCACTTTATTGGGCACTGGGGCGGGCGGAGGTGGAAGAGATTGATCGGCTAAATATTCTACAGGCCAGCTTGCTAGCTATGCGCAGAGCGGTAGAGGGATTGCCCGCGCCCATAGAACTCGTGCTGGTGGATGGCAATCGCTGTCCTTACCTGAAATATCCCGCTGAGGCCATTGTTGGTGGCGATGGGAAGGTAGCGGCGATCAGCGCAGCCTCGATCCTGGCCAAGGTGGCGAGAGACAGCGAGATGGTAGAATTGGACCGCCGCTTCCCAGGCTATGGATTGGCCCGGCATAAGGGTTATCCCACCCGGGCACATCGGGACGCCCTTGTGCGATTGGGTGTTACGGAGATCCATCGGCGCACCTTCGCGCCGGTACGCCAGGTGTTGAGTTTGTCTTCCCGGGTGGATTCGGGATTGGGGACGGACGAATTTTGATTCGTGCATTACACAGTCCGGGTCGGTTTCCTGTCGGCCTTCGTGGCAGCAGCCGCCAAGCCGAGCCCGGAATCGTCCCGCTAGGATAGCTGTTGAAACCTGGCAGGCTATGGTTAAATTCTCCCCATGTCCGACCCCTCATTTGTACACCTCCTAGTCCATACCGAGTATTCCCTGGTCGATAGTCTGGTGCGCATTAAACCGCTCGTCAAAGCGGCGGTGGGTTTCGGTATGCCGGCATTGGCAATAACCGACCAGTGCAACCTATTCGCCTTGGTCAAGTTTTATCAAGCCGCGCAAGCGGCGGGGATCAAGCCGATAATTGGTGTGGATGCGTGGCTGAGGGACCAAGCGGATATCAACAAGCCATTTCGCGTCCTGTTCCTGATCCAGAATAAAGAGGGATATCTCAATCTTACTCGACTGGTTTCGCGCAGTTATCGTGAGGGGCAGCACCTGGGTCGTCCAATGCTGGAAAGGTCGTGGTTGAACCGCGAGAATTGCGCAGGACTGATTGTGTTGTCGGGCGCACATCAGGGCGATGTCGGGCGAGCGTTGCTGAGCGGACGCCGGAAGCAGGCCAAAAACTACCTGAACAGCTGGCTTGAGCTGCTGGATGACCGCTATTACCTTCAGCTGCAGCGCACCGGTCGGGAATCGGAAGAAGATGCCCTGCACGCCAGCGTTGCACTTGCCGCTGAGTCGGGCGTACCGGTGGTTGCCACCAACGACGTCCGCTTTCTGGCGGCGGAAGATTTTGAAGGTCACGAAATTCGCGTATGCATCCATGAGGGACGAACCCTGGATGATTTTAGGCGCGCCAAACACTACAGCGATCAGCAATATCTCCGCTCCGAAGAGGAGATGGTTGCGCTTTTCTCGGACATACCCGAGGCGCTGGAAAACAGCGTTGAGATTGCCAAGCGGTGCAATCTAGAGCTTAGTTTCGGCAAAGCGTATCTCCCCGAGTTTTCGGTTCCCCAGGGGATGACAATCGAAGAATATTTCAGTCAGGCATCATACCGGGGGCTCGAGGAGAGGCTCGCGAGCCTGCCTCTGTATAAGAACCAGGATGCCGTCAAGCCGCTGCACGAAGCCTACCGGACACGGCTTCAACTAGAGTTGGATGTTATCAATCAGATGGGCTTTGCCGGCTATTTCCTGATCGTCGCGGACTTTATCCAGTGGGCCAAAGACAACGATATCCCGGTTGGGCCCGGACGGGGATCAGGCGCGGGTTCATTGGTTGCCTATGCGCTAAAGATCACTGATCTGGACCCGATCGAGCATGATTTGCTGTTTGAGCGATTTCTTAATCCCGAGCGGGTATCCATGCCTGACTTCGATGTGGATTTTTGCATGGAGAAACGAGACCGGGTCATCGATTATGTTGCTCGACGTTATGGGCGGGATTCCGTGTCTCAGATTATCACCTTTGGCTCGATGGCGGCCAAGGCGGTGGTGCGTGATGTCGGCAGGGTGCTTGGTCATCCCTATGGTTTTACCGATCGGATCGCCAAAATGGTGCCCTTCGATATCGGGATGACGTTGACCAAGGCGCTCGCGGAAAGCGAAGAGCTGCGCCGGGCCTACGACCACGAAGAAGAGGTGAACCAGCTGATCGAAATGGCGAAAAAGCTGGAGGGATTGGCTCGTAACGCGGGGAAGCATGCGGGGGGTGTCGTCATCGCGCCAACGGTATTGACAGATTTTACCCCACTTTATTGCGAGCCGGGTGGCGCCAATTTAGTCACTCAGTTTGACAAGGACGACGTAGAGAAGGCGGGCTTGGTGAAGTTCGATTTTCTAGGATTGCGTACCCTGACAATCGTCGACTGGGCATTAAAGACCATTAACAGCGAGAGAGCTCACCAGGGGCTTGACCCGCTGGACATCACGGCTATTCCGATGAACGATGGGGCCTCGTTCGAGCTGCTTAAAAGTGGTGAAACCACCGCGGTATTCCAGCTGGAATCCCGGGGTATGAAGGAATTGATTAAGAAGCTTCGCCCCGATTGCTTTGACGATATAACCGCTCTGGTGGCCCTCTATCGTCCGGGTCCACTGCAGTCCGGGATGGTCGATGATTTTATTGCGCGCAAGCATGGCGATCAACGAGTGGTCTACCCGCACCCCGAGCTCGCCCCCATACTTAAGCCGACTTATGGGGTTATTTTGTATCAGGAGCAGGTGATGCAGATTGCCCAGGTGCTGGCTGGGTATTCCTTGGGCGGCGCCGACCTGTTACGCCGGGCCATGGGCAAGAAGAAACCCGAGGAGATGGCGAAACAACGCAGTATCTTCATGACAGGGGCGTTGGCAAGGGGTGTGGAGGAGCATATCGCCAGCCATATTTTCGATCTGATGGAAAAGTTCGCTGGATACGGATTCAATAAATCGCATTCGGCAGCCTATGCGCTGGTCTCTTATCAAACCATGTGGCTGAAGGCGCATTACCCAGCGGCTTTCATGGCCGCCGTGCTGTCGGCGGACATGGACAATACCGATAAGATCGTCACCCTGATCGAGGATTGCCGCAACATGAAGCTGGAGGTCAGTCCTCCGCACATTAATCGCTCCCGGTTCATGTTTACCGTGGCCGGAGCGCGCATTATCTACGGACTCGGTGCCATTAAAGGGGTAGGCGAGTCAGCAATCGAAAGTATTATTCAAGTGCGGGAAGCGCAGGGGCCTTACCACGATTTGTTCGACTTTTGTCGACGTATCGAGATGCGCAAAGTGAATCGACGGGTTTTGGAGGCTATGATCCGCGCCGGCGCGCTGGATGAGCTTGGACCCAATCGGGCGTCGCTGATGGCGCAACTTCCCTTGGCGCTGAGGATGGCCGAACAGCACCAATCGACCCGGCAGGCGGGCCAGGGTGACATGTTTGGGCTAGGCGGTGAGGGTGTCAATCCTGTGGTGGATCCTCAGGTGATACCAATTGATACAGAGGAGTGGGAGGACGAGCTGCGTCTCCAGGGGGAACGGGATACACTTGGACTCTATCTCACGGGGCATCCAATCGACCGCTACCGGCGAGAGTTCCCGGGGCTGGGCATCACTCGCATCGCCGATCTTGCCGCCCAGGCGGAAAGGGAGGACACCAGGGGTAACAGGCGCTGGAGCGGATTACGGGTGATGATTGCCGGTCTGGCAGTTGCGGTTAGCCACCGTCAGACACAGCGGGGGCAGATGGGCAGCGTGGTGCTGGATGATCGAACCGCGCGTATCGACGTGGCGTTATTTTCCGAGGTATACACTACCTATCGTGACTTACTTACCGTGGATCGTGTCCTGGTAATTGTCGGCAACCTGACTCATGACTACCAGGGCAGCCCTACAGTCCGGGTTGAACAGGTGCTACCCTTCGAACAGGCCAGGGCGCTTGCCGCCGGCTGTTTGTATCTTTCCGTTGACCATGAGCTGTTGACTTGCGACAACAGTAAGGGAAGCCGCCTTCTGGAGCTGGAACAGTTACTTGCCCCCTATACCGGTGGAGGGTGTCCGTTACGATTCAACTATCGGAATCACTGCGGTCGGGTAGTCCTGGCCCTTGGCGATGCCTGGAAGGTTAATCCCACTGATGAACTGATCAGACGCCTGGAACGGATGCTAGGTGCCGGACGAGTAGAGGTGAAATATGCTACCAGGCAATCAAGTGGAGAGTGAGAAGTTACCTGGGCACCAGCCGTCACCGTACTGTAACGCGGAGCCCGATTCCGGTATATTTCGCCGATGGATATGAACTTCCTCGAATTCGAACAACCGATTGCCGAACTGGAGGCGAAGATAGAAGAACTTCGCTTGGTTGGCAACGATAATGAGATAAACATCCAGGACGAAATTACCCGATTGGAGGGTAAGAGTCGGGCATTGACCGAAAGCATATTCGGCAACCTGAAACCTTGGCAGGTCGCCCAGATCGCACGCCACCCTCAACGTCCCTACATGCTCGATTACGTGCAGCGAATATTCAAAGACTTTCAGCAATTGCACGGTGACCGTGCCTTCAGTGACGATCATGCGATCGTAGGCGGTGTGGCAAGGCTAGAAGGACGTTCGGTCATGCTGATTGGTCACCAGAAGGGGCGGGACACCAAGGAAAAGATACACCGTAATTTTGGCATGCCGCGACCAGAAGGCTACCGCAAGGCGCTGCGTCTCATGAAACTGGCGGAACGCTTTAATATTCCAGTTTTGACATTCATCGATACCCCTGGCGCCTATCCCGGAGTCGGTGCGGAAGAGCGTGGCCAGAGCGAAGCCATAGCTAGAAATCTGTTAGTCATGGCAGGCCTGAGAATCCCGGTTGTCTGTACCGTGATGGGTGAGGGGGGTTCAGGCGGTGCATTGGCGATTGGTGTCGGGGATCGGGTCTTGATGCTTCAATATAGCACCTATTCGGTGATCTCTCCCGAAGGTTGTGCCTCGATCCTTTGGAAAAGCGCCGATAAGGCGCCATTGGCCGCAGAGGCGATGGGGATTACCTCCGACAGATTGAAGGAGTTCGGCCTGATCGACGTTATCGTCCACGAGCCTCTGGGAGGTGCCCACCGGGATATGGATAGGATGGCGCAGAATCTTAAGCGGGAATTACTGGATGCGCTCAACTACCTTCAGGGCCTGCCCACCGACAGGTTGCTCGAGGAACGTTACCAGCGGTTGCTCTCCTATGGTGACTTCAGCGGTTGACGTTCCCTTTTCCGGATAGAATGATTCCGATCCGGCTGCTCGAAACCTTACAAACCTATCCGGCAACTGGAGCCTATTGGTTGGCTTACAGCGGCGGTAGGGATTCCCATGTATTGCTCCATCTGTTGGCGGGGTTGGGTGCTCGGTTACCCGCTCGTTTGACCGCAGTGCATATCAACCACGGATTACAGCCGGAAGCGGATGACTGGGATGCCCACTGCCGCACCGTTTGTGGGGAGTTGCAGGTACCCTTTGAATCTATCGCCCTGCGGTTATCGCCAGTTCCCGGAAAGAGTCTTGAGGCACTGGCCAGGAACGCCCGATATCAGGCGCTCACGGATTTGATGAATAGCGGTGATGTACTGCTAACCGCTCATCACCAGGGAGATCAGGCAGAGACCATTCTCTTACAATTGCTGAGGGGTGCGGGCCCGGCGGGACTTTCCGCTATGCCCGGCCTCACCGCGCTGGACCCAGGGTATCTGGGGCGTCCGCTATTGGGAGTATCTACCGAGGCGTTAGCGTCCTACGCTGCGCTCCATCGGCTGCAGTGGATCGAGGATGTCAGTAATTTGGATGAGCGGTTCGATCGAAATTTCTTGCGCAGCCGGGTAATCCCGGTGTTAAGGCAGCGCTGGCCGGCACTCTCAAGGACGCTGTCGCGCAGTGCCAGCCATTGTGGAGAGGCTCAATCCCTGGTGGAAAGGGTCGCCGATGACGGATTAGCTAGGCTTATGGACAAGACTACGGCTAGCCTCGCGATTCCCGGCTTGTCGGAATTGCCCATGCCCGAAATCCGCGTCATTCTCAGGCATTGGATCAAATCGTTGGGTTTTCTCGTTCCGGACGCGGGTCGAATCGATGAGATGATTCGGGAAACCACGCTGGCCGCTCCAGATCGCCATCCACTGATCCGCTGGCCGGGGGCGGAAGTCCGCCGCTACCGGCGGCGTTTGTTCATCAGGCCTCCCCTTCCAGCCTTTGATAACAGAACCGTGTTGCCTTGGAATGGGGAGCTGCCGTTGCAGCTCCCCGCATCCCTGGGGCAGTTGCATGCGGTAAGTGATACCAAGGGTATCATGCCCTCCTTCTGGCAAAGCGCGGCGATCGATGTGCGTTTCAGGCATAAGGGGGAGTCGCTTAGGGTTGCCGGCAGAAACAATTCACGCTCGTTCAAGAAACTCTTTCAGGAGCACGGGGTACCTCCCTGGCTGCGTGATCGTATTCCTTTAGTCTATCTGGACGGGAAACTGGCGGCGATAGCCGATCTGTGTACTCTGGAGCCATTCGCGGCGGTGCACGGGACACCGGGGGTGGTGATTCGCTGGCAGGGACATGGCCTGCGGGAGCTATCCTCAAAGCAGCGGATGAAGCCGCTCAACCCTGGGGTCTAGCAAAACCGGCGCTCCGGGAGATACCGCCCTTGAGTACATAAACGTCGAAACCCAGCTGCCTAAGCAAAAATGCTCCAACCGAGCTGCGTTGCCCAGAGTCACAATACAGCACATATTTTCGGAATCGATTCAACGTCGTTGCCTCCTCCCGCAAGCGGTGAAGTGGGATGTTGATCGTTCCTGGAAGTCCAAGCTTTTCAAACTCGCTTTCCAGTCTCACATCAATCCGGATAGCACCTTCGCTTATCAAGTTGGAGGCAGCTTGTGCGTCTACCCAATCCAACAACGGTTCTTCCATGAGTTCGACGAAATCCTGCTTCGCTAGGCGCATCAGTTTACCGTCAGTTACCATAGTGACAGTGGCGTTTCTCGGAGCATCGGAGATCAGTGCTTCTTCACCAAAGCTATCGCAAGGGCCAAGTTCTGCCAACATGTGCTCGCCGCTGCCCACCGGGCGATAGACTTTGCACTTGCCCTGCTTGATGAAATAAAAATAATCTCCGGGTTCTCCAAAGGACAGGATTGTATCCTTTGCCTTGACCGGCAACTCTTCCAGACGGGAAAAGAGGGATTGGATGTTCGCCGCCGGGAGTCTCAAAAATGCCGCGGTATTCAGCATCGACATCATCCACTCTGTCTGTTCGGCATCTTTGCCGCCTGTTGAGCTGCGTTTTTCGCTGGGGGGCAGATCTGGGGAGAACTGTCCCCAGGCCAACAGTTTTTCCAGCAAGAGCGTATCTACCCAGGCGAGCGTTGCGCTCTCCGATACTACCTCCGCCTTGAACTGCCGGGGCTTGAAGTTGGCCAGGGCATAAAGAGATTCCTCGCTCCCAGCACTGATCTCGGCAGCTTGACGGTTGTGGGAGGTTTCCCGAATAGTACCGGACATCAAAAACACAGAATCCGTATCTTCGTCTCCTATGTTAAAAACCACGTCACCGCATTGAAGCCGTGCGACCCGGGTACGAGAGGCGAGATGCAAGAGATTGTCATCGTAGAGGGCGCTAATTGGGATCAGCGTTCGGAATTTGTTCAGGTCCAGTTCCATAAATTGACACCTAAAGAAAACGCAAGTATCGCTAGGTTGGATGTGCGGCCAAATTAATATATCGGCTAGTGGAACATTCAGATAACCCTACAAAAATTAACACTTGCGGGCAATAGATGAGCGCTGTGCGGAAGGAAATAACAGATAACCGGTAGCGAATTTCCGCGCTGGCCGCGAGTGTTGTAGAATCGGCCCTTCGTCTCAAGCGAGGTGCGGTATGTTGGATTTAAATGCCACGGTAAATAAAATCAATGAGTTAAAAGGGAGATGTGAATCCCTTAGGGGGTACCTTTGACTATCCTCTAAAGCACGAGCAACTCATCGAGGTATTGCGGGAGTTGGAGGACCCGGGAATCTGGAGCAATCCGGAATATGCCCAGGAGCTAGGGAAGAAACGGGCCAGCCTCGAGGCAGTTGTCAACACACTCGATGATCTGGCCGGCTCATTGTCCGACGCGGAGGATCTGTTGAAGATGGCGGCGGATGAGGGGGACGAGGAAACCGTTTCATCCGTTGATTCCGACCTTGTTGAATGTGAAAGAAAGGTTAGTGAACTGGAGTTCAGGAGGATGTTCTCCGGTGAGATGGATGGTTGCAATGCCTTTCTCGATATTCAAGCGGGATCGGGCGGCACCGAGGCTCAGGATTGGGCGGAGATGTTGCTGCGCATGTACCTGCGCTGGGGCGAACAGCGCGGTTTTAAGACCGATCTGATAGAAGTCTCACCCGGTGAAGTGGCAGGGATTAAATCGGCGACGATAAAATTCGACGGTGACTATGCGTTTGGTTGGCTGAGGACTGAAATCGGTGTGCACCGCCTGGTGCGGAAATCTCCTTTCGACTCAGGCAATCGTCGGCATACGTCGTTCGCCGCCGTATTTGTCTCTCCGGAAATTGATGACACAATCAAAATCGATATCAATCCAGCAGACCTTCGGATCGACGTATACCGTGCCAGTGGCGCGGGTGGACAGCACGTTAATCGCACAGAATCGGCGGTTCGTATTACCCACTATCCCAGCGGGGTCGTCGTGCAATGCCAAAATGACCGTTCTCAACACAAGAATAAAGACCAGGCCATGAAGCAGTTGAAGTCTAAGCTGTACGAGCTGGAAATCCAAAAACGTAGCGCTGATCAGCAAGCCCTCGAAGAGACCAAATCGGATATCGGCTGGGGCAGTCAGATTCGCTCCTACGTGCTGGACCAGTCGCGAATCAAAGACCTGCGCACCGGGGTCGAGACAGGCAATACACAGGCGGTGCTCGATGGTGGCCTGGATATGTTTATCGAGGCCAGTCTTAAGAGTGGCATGTAAGACGACAGCGATTTTCACAGGTAGAAAGCGCGTAGACAGTTTCCGTTTCGCTCCCTGACGGGAACGTCGCAGAACCGGATGATTTAATGAAATGACTGAAGAGAACCCTGATGAGAACAAGTTGATCGCGCAGCGCCGTGAGAAACTAAATCAAATACGGGAGCGGGGTACCGCCTTTCCCAATGATTTTCGCCGCAATGTGGTCGCGGGAGAGTTGCATGCCGAGTATGGTGCCAAAGATCCCGAGGAACTTGATGCCCTGGCGATCCGGGTAAAGGTTGCGGGTAGGCTGATGAGCCGACGTATCATGGGCAAGGCCAGCTTCGCTCATCTTCAGGATATGTCCGGGCAGATACAACTTTTTGTACAGCGCGATTTGCTATCTCCCGGTGTCTACAACGAGTTATTCAAAAAGGATCTTGATGTCGGCGATATCCTGGGCGCCGAAGGCCAGTTGTTCAAAACTCGTACCGGTGAGCTGTCTGTACGCTGCGACGAACTGCATCTCCTCACCAAGTCGCTGCGTCCGCTGCCGGAAAAGTTCCACGGGTTGACCGACCAGGAGCAGCGGTACCGTCAACGCTATCTCGATCTCATCATGAACGAAACATCCCGGGAAACGTTCCGGATACGGACCCGAATTGTGCAGTTCATGAGGGACTATTTAAACGCAAAGGGATTTCTCGAAGTAGAGACACCGATGATGCAGGCGATACCCGGTGGAGCCACGGCGCGGCCGTTTCTCACCCATCATAATGCCCTCGATATGCAGCTATTTCTGAGAATCGCTCCGGAGTTGTATCTCAAACGGTTGGTGGTGGGAGGGTTTGAGCGAGTCTATGAGATCAATAGAAACTTCCGTAACGAAGGACTTTCGACCCGCCACAATCCCGAATTTACCATGCTCGAGTTTTATCAGGCTTACGCAGATTACCATGACCTTATGGATCTCACAGAGGAGATGATCCGCGACATGGCTAACACCATTCTGGGAGGAACGGCGTTGCGTTACCAGGGTGATGAGTTCGATTTTGCCCAACCGTTTAGCCGCATGACGGTACAGGAGTCAATACTGCACTTTAATCCTCAGATCGCACCTGACCAGTTGCGGGACCCTGCCCAGGCCCGGCTCGTCGCGGAAAAGCTTGGTATTTCCTTGAAAGACAGTTATGGATTAGGCAAGGTGCAGATCGAGATATTCGAGAAGACCGTAGAGCATCGTTTGTCGTCGCCGACATTTATCACCGCCTATCCTACCGAAGTCTCCCCATTGGCCCGTCGTAATGACAACGACCCATCGGTAACCGATCGTTTCGAGTTTTTTGTTGGAGGACGGGAGATCGCCAATGGGTTCTCTGAGCTCAATGATGCCGAGGATCAGGCCGAGCGATTTCGCTGGCAGGTGGAGGAGAAGGAGGCAGGCGATGATGAGGCGATGCATTATGACGCGGATTATATTCGTGCCCTGGAACATGGCATGCCGCCAACTGCCGGGGAGGGCATCGGCGTTGACCGCTTAGTAATGCTGTTTACCGACTCACCGTCAATCCGCGATGTACTGCTATTTCCCCATCTGCGCCCCGAGTAGCCGGACAGCCCTTCGCCCCCGAGGTCTAATCTTCACCGATGAAGCACTGGGAGAGAAAGGTATCCAAACCAACCTCATCGGCGTATGCCTTTAGCAGCTTGGGTCTGGCACCCTTTGCCTTAACCTGGAATATTCTTTCGGGGTCTGCCGGCAGGTGGGAGTAGCGCCCAGCAGGTATTTTGATTTTGACTACGGCTTTTTTACGCCGAACCTTTTTCTTGACAGCCGCTTTTTTCTTGGTGGTGACCCGGCGTACCCTGGGTGGAGCCTTTGCTTGTTCTCGGTCGACCTTAGTTAAGACCCTCCGGAAGTCTTTGACGAAGCAACGCACATAGGCCTCAAAGGTAATTCCCGCTTCTTCAAGACTGGAAAGCATCTGGGCATGAGCGCTCTCCATCGCTTCCTGCTCTATCAGTTCACGTTCTTGTTGTGCCTCCAAGCTGGCTAGTCGGCTGCGCAATGATTCAATTTCTTTTTGTCGTCGATTCGTCATTCTTTCCAACCCTTTGATAAGTAATCAGCAGCCTAAACCGTATTGTCGACCGGATGCGAGGTCCCAACTTTGAGAGTTTTAAAATCAGGTCAATATCTAATAGCTTAACAAAAAGATCGTCGAATTTCCTGATTGGCAAAAGCGCTGGCGTTAACCCAATACGGCCTTAGCTACGCGGTATGAGGCGATCCCAGGCTCACTGCGGTAAGTCCGTTTCGCACGGGCTCGTCCACTGATGCACCACTCTTAAAATTAATGACTGGCAATAATGACGCGGTCTTGCCATGAGTCTGCTAACCCAATCCAAAACCCAACTGATGATCACTGAAGCCATTAGGCAGGATTAGAGAAAAAACTGTTTGACCTCTTCCACGTCTTCCGCCACGCCTTCGATATCGATAACCTCAACCTCGGGCTCCAGCCCCAGCTTTCTGAAGGCAGGAATATCGCCCCAACCATCGACCAGAAGATCGTCAACATGACTTGTGGTTTGCAACTTTGCGACCAATACGATATCCACGTAATCTGCGGCGCTACCGCCATCGTAGGCAAGGTTGCTGCAGTGCTCGGGCACCCGTACCAAACTCTCCGGAAAGCCCCAGGTTTCGAGAATTTGCCGGCCGATCGCGGGATTTAGGTTGGTCACAAACTTATCAAGTACCTCAGGATTTGCCATCAGGAGCGGATGGGATTCCGCCATGGTTAAGATTGGGAGGCAACCAATATTGTGGACCAATCCAGCCAACATCGCCTGGTCTTTGTCGATATGCTTGACCGACTGGGCCAATACTCGGCTAATCGCGGCCACTTGAACACTGTCTTCCCAGATTTTTCTGAGGCGTTTGTCCAAGGTATCGGATGTGGCCTGGAAGATTTGCTTCATCGCCAGGCTGACCACCAAACTCCGTACCAGCTTCATACCAAGGCGGGTAACCGCCATTTGGATCGTATCAATACTGACTCTGCCGCGGTAGAGGGGGCTATTGGCAACCTGTAGCAGCCGTGCCGAGAGGGCTGCATCGGTGGCAACCATGTCGGCGATCTTGTGAGCGCTGGCGTTGTCTTCCTCCACTGCGGCTCTAATCCTGAGCGCGACTTCCGGCAGTGTCGGCAGGGTGATACGGTTGCCCCGGATCGCGGCGTTCAGCTGGCTGGAGAACTCCTCCTGGGTAATCATCGTTGCCATGTCATTCCTGTTCAAAGCTGTAGGGTAGTTGTTGGAACATCAGTCGTGGTCCATTGCTATCGCATAAATGAACGTCATCCGACTCGAAGCTGGCAATCTCCAGGACGGATAATAATTCGTATCCACCTTCTGGTGAGGGCTGGGCGTCCACGATTTTCCCCGCCCCCTGTCCGGACTGACTTCCTTTCGCGTAAACCTCATCACCGGGCTTGGGCGTGGTGTTGGAATCTACTCGGGCAAGATACATACGGCGCTTCAATTTTCCCAGGTATTTCATACGGGCAACTACTTCCTGGCCGGTATAACAACCCTTGGTAAAACTGATGCCGTTAAGCAGATGCATGTTCGTCATCTGGGGCACAAAAGCCTCACTCGTTGCGCCAACGATAACTCCAATTCCAGCACGTATATCGAGGAGCGACCAGTATCCTAGATCCCCCGGTATGGCCTTGGCCGAGAGCTTCCGCCACAAGTCTGTCATGGGCCCGTATTCCCCAACCAGTTCAAAGCGTGGAACTGTACCTGGGTGGCGCAGCAATGAAATGCCACCTGTTTGTACCGACTCCCATGGGTCACCTGGAATACTATCCAGTTGTTCCCGGAGTCTTTCAGGGGCGGAGTCTCCCGCAAATCCAAATCTGCACAGCTCATCGCTTGCATCTTCGATCTTTACCTTGGACATGAGGATGTACATAGGCAGACGTTTGAGAAGCATTTGATGGGTGTCCGCGGGCATTTGCAATAAATAGGACTGCTGTCTACGAAATACTACGAAATTAGCCAGCATTCTGCCCTTTGGTGTACAGTGCCCAGCAATCTGAAACCGGTTCTCGCTTACATTCCTGATGTCATTGGTAATCTGTCCTTGCAGAAACTTTTCCGCATCTTCTCCGCTGACGAGAATCAACTTCAGGGGTGAAAGATTCACCAGGACACTAGCCTTATTATCTGGCGCAACGCGATCCATGGCGGGCGAAACCCGATTCCCAGGCTCGCGCAGACCATCAAGAAATGCCTCCCATCGATTATTCATAGCGGCGGTATCCCTCATATCTTCAGCAGCTTCGGGGATGATAAGAGAATTACGGCCAGGTGTCAGGCAAATTTAAAGACTGGTAACTGCACAATCTATGAGACTATTTGCGGTTCATACCACAGACAGCATTTTTACCCTTAGCCTTGGATGACATCATGCCCGAATTCGAACCCACTCCCGGTTGTCTCGTGTTGTACAGGGCCGGGCCGGCACTGGTGACCGGGATTGGGGAAAAGATCGAAATTGCGCTCCCTGGGGATAAGGCGAAACGGGTTCGTATCAAGGATATCGTCGTTTTACATCCCGGCCCGCTGCAGGATTTTTCGGAACTTGAACAGGATTCCGGTGACGTCTGGGAAGCCTGGGAGCTCATTGCGGGTGAGGCGGTCAGCCTCCGCGAGTTAGCCGAGCTGCTCTACGGCGAATTTACCCCCGCTGCCGCATGGGGAGGGTGGTGTGAGCTAGCCAGGGGCCTCGTTTTCGAAGGCACCCCGGACCGTGTCATCGCCCGGGAGAAGAGGCTCATCGATCGCGATATCGCGGACCGGGACGCAAAGGCTACTGCCCAACGTGAATGGGAAGGGCTTCTGGATCGGTTGCAGCGGGGTGTCATCGAAGCCGGGGATGCCGACCGATTGAAAGAGGTGGAGAAGTTGGCTCTGGCCCAGTCACAGCACAGCAGAATCCTAGCGGCGCTGGGCCTACCGGAGTCTCCTGAAGCTGCTCATCGGCTACTGGTCCGGGTGGGAGTCTGGAAGCCATATACCAATCCATATCCACTGCGGTTGGGTGTCTCGATCAAAAATCCATCTTCAGCGTGCAGCTCGATACCGGATGAGCCGCGAGTAGATCTGACCCATTTGCCCGCGTTTGCCATTGATGACCAAGGCAGCGATGATCCGGACGATGCGGTCAGTCTCGATGGCCAGCGCATTTGGGTTCATGTGGCAGATGTGTCGGCGCTGGTTACTCCCGGATCGGCGCTGGACAGTGAGGCTCGGGACCGGGGTGCCAATCTGTATCTACCCGAAAAAATGATCTACATGTTACCACCTCAGCTGACGCAGCTCCTGGGCCTGGGGTTGGCAGATGTTTCCCCGGCGCTATCGTTTGGGTTCCGGCTGTCCGAACAGATGGAGCCGATTGATCTGCAAATTGTTCCGTCCCGGGTGAGGGTTCAACGAAAAAGCTACTCGGATGTGGAGCGGATGCTGACCGAATCACCATTCTCGGAGCTCATCATGTTGGCTGAATGTTTTCGACAGCGTCGATTACGGGCGGGGGCAATGTCACTGCAGCTGCCGGAAACCAGAGTGCGAGTCACTCGGGAGAGTGACGTTGAGATTAAACCGGTGGCAAAACTGGCCAGCCGCGAGATGGTTACCGAACTGATGCTGATGGCCGGTGAGGCGGTGGCCCGTCATGCAATGCAGAATCATATTCCTATCCCCTTTACCCTTCAAAGTGCTCC
Source organism: Gammaproteobacteria bacterium (assembly GCA_020445415.1). GTDB lineage: Bacteria > Pseudomonadota > Gammaproteobacteria > Chromatiales > Chromatiaceae > HKST-UBA178. The sequence continues at coordinate 28,917 of JAGRGP010000015.1, forward strand.
AGATATCAGTGAGATCCCTACCGATTTGGCCGGAATGTATGCCTGTAGGCGTCAGTTGAGACCCTCTCGTCAAGGCACGCAGGAAGGTCCCCATAGCGGTCTCGGACTCGAAGTCTATGCTCGTGCGACTAGCCCGTTGCGGCGCTACCTGGATCTGGTCGTCCATCAGCAATTGCGCGCCCACTTGAGGGGCGCGAATCTCTTAACCTTGCCGGAGATTTCGGAGCGGGTTAATGCTTCCGAGCCCGGTGTGATCGCGGTGAGAAAGACGGAGCGTCTGTCCAATTTGCATTGGAAACTGGTCTACCTGAGGAACCATCCCGGGTGGCGTGGACGAGCCATCGTGGTCGGGAAGCAAGAGCGGCGCAAAATTCTGATACTTCCGGAGTTGGCGTTAGAAACCAGAATTAGCGGAGGCCCAGACCTATCGCTGAACCAAGAGCTGGAGGTGGTTCTCAGGAAGGTGGATATTCCGGATCAGATGGCATGGTTTAAATTGGCGTGAGCGGTTTTTGTTTGCTGGCAAGACCGGATAGAATTTAGTCCCAGTAACCGAGTCCGGAGAAGCTTGTCTTTGTTCGGGGGTACTCGCCGACAATAATTACATCATTACGAGGAGACCGAGACATGAGTGGATCAGAGGAGAGCAAGCCACTTAGCAGTCCACACTTGAAAGGGTCAGCCACGGAGTTTGCCGCATATTGCGAACAGGAATTCGAACGCCGGAGAAACTCCAGCGAACCATTTGATGAAAAACTATTTACCGATACGGTCGCGATGGTGCTTAAGCGTCTTCGTACTATCGAGCACGAGGGCGGGCTATGATTATCATCGGCCTATCCGCCAAGAATGTACTTAAGTACGCGCATCTGGAACTAGACAATCTTCCGGAGAACGGGCTCATTGCGGTGGAAGGAGCCAATGAATCCGGGAAGAGTTCGATTGGGGAGATGATCTGTTTTGTGCTCTATGGAAGGACTTACTCGTTGGCTGAGGACGAACTTGGCAGATTGATCAAGTGGGGGGAGTTGAGCTGTTCGGTTACCCTTCGCTTCAGGACCGGTGACCGCGTCATCCATGAGGTTACCCGATTTTTGGATCATGAGGGTAATCAGAGTGCTCGGCTCAATAGACAGGGTGCCGAGCACGATCCGATCGCCCGCGGTGCGCAACAAGTACAGAGTGCCCTGGATACATTGATTGGCTACAACTACGAGGAGTATATCGAATCTTTCTATTTGGCCCAGCGTGAGATTACAACCCCTCATCCGCACAGCCACGCGGTCAAGGCTATGGCCGGTCTTGGAATACTCGAAAAGCTTTCGAAGCGCTATGGAGATGAGATCGTTGTCGAAAATCAGCTGGCAGATGAGGTGGGTCAACAGGCAGAAGTATTGGCGGAAGAGCTTAGCACCTTGGCAATCGAGCCCGGAAGACTGGATTCCCTACTGGCCGAGCAGCATAAAACACTGGCAAACCGCATAGCCCTACAACAGCAAGCCCAACAGCTGGAAGAGATTGATGAGAATTACCAAGGGTTGTTGCCGAAGTTTCGCGAAGCGTCGGCAAGATGCCGGAAGACGGGTGTTCTCCGGTTGCTTGCGCTATTACTCCTAATCGTTTGCTCAGCTACCTGGGGCGTACTTACGGCCTACCCAGAACATGCGCTTAGTCAGATGATGGTTCAACTAAAGATTGATCCGTCTTGGCCACTCGTTGGCGCGGCGGTGTGTATGGGGCTTTTTTTATTTCTGTGGTGGCGTCGAGTGACCGTAAACGCAGTCACCAATACGCTATTGGCGCAAGTCAAGGAGATTGCCGAGCCCCTTAGGGTATTGGGATTAGCGTCGGTTCCGGTATCCGACACGGAAGTGCAGATAGCGCCGGGAGAAGGTATCCGGGACCCTGGCCAAGCTGAAGATTCATTGGCAACGGTTGACCGGTCACCCCTCTATGAACGGGTCTGCGAATTCAAGATAGAGGCCGATGAACTAACCGAGATACTGAACACTAGAATCTCTCGACTGAAAGTGGACCAGGAGGGATACCAGCAGCAGATCGATCAATTGGAAAAAGAGATTCGGCATGAACGCCAACGGGTAGACCGGGCAAACGGGTTGACTCAGGCGGGAGAAGATCTTGATAGGCGCGTGGCGGATCACCAGCGACGGATCGCGATGCGATTGCTGGCCCAGGAGTTGTTGGAAGGAGCTGCCCGCCATTTTAGCCAGGTTTTCAACCGCAACCTCCGTGAACTCGTGGGTAGAACACTACCCTTGCTGACTCAGCAACGATATGAGTATCTGCACATCGACAATTCTTTGGCAGTAACGGTTTTTTCGAAGGAGAAGCGGGACTTCGTCAAACTGGAAGAACTTTCCAGTGGTACTCAGCGGCAGATTATGCTGGCCCTGCGGCTTGCACTTTCCCAGGAACTGGTTAACAAGGCGGTCAAAGGTAAGCAGTTTCTGTTTCTCGACGAACCATTTGCCTTCTTTGACCAAGAGCGAACCAACAACGCGATCAGTGTGCTACCAAAATTGAGCGACGAGATTACCCAGATATGGGTGGTCGCTCAGGAGTTTCCATCCGACTTTCATTCGGCTTGCGTTATTCATTGTGATAGGGATCGGGCAACTCTGAATGTTTCCGAACAAGGCTTCGTAGCGTAACGATAATGGAAAACCCCCGCCAATCCTGCAGTGTTTGCCGTTTGTTAAGAAGCCTTAGTTTTAGTGTCTTGGGGGGAGGTGTGGCGGGATTTGGGGCGCTGCAGCTAGGGTGGGGTAACGATACTGCAATCATCGCTGCAGTATTCGGCTCGGTGGCCGCGGTTGTGTGGAGCAATCGCGGTCGGGGTGGGTTTGGTAAAATCTCCCACTAAGACAAGGCGAGCGATAGTTACCGGGCGACTCTAACCGGAATCGGCTTGAGAAGTTTCGCCAGATCCCTTGGGTCCATGCCAATGATATAACCCCGGGCTCCGCCGTTGATAAAGATTTGCGGCAGCTTCAATATCTCCTCCTCACAAAAAACGGGAATCTTCTTGCGGGTGCCAAACGGCGAAGTACCCCCGATCTTGTAACCCGAATGCCGTTCTGCGGTAATTGGATCACAGGCCATAACCGACTTGCGTCCAATCTGCCGCGCCAATTCTTTGGTCGACACCTTCTGATCACCATGCATGAGTATGATCAACGGTTGAGCTGCTTCATCCTCCATAATCAGAGTCTTAATCACCAGGTGTTCGTTAATATTGGTCACTCTGGCGAAGAGAGCCGTTCCCCCACCAGGTTCGTAATGGTAGGGATGGTCGGTGTAAGTAACCTGGGAGTCACGTAGCATCCTGATGGCCGGGGTAACCGGTGGTTTATTCTTACCCTTCTTCATGAGTATCTGAATCTCAATCCCTACCCAACATGTAAGTATATGATCTTCACCAAGCGAATTCACAGTGGTGCGCATTATCCCCCAAACTCTCTGTGGGCTAGGGTTGCTCAATAGATAGCAACAGGTTGAGCAGCTACTTCCTGGGAGGCATGACTTAAGGCAATTAAACACACTTTTAAAGGAGGAAATTTGTTTCTTTTTAGCATAGAATAGGATTCAGGTTCCCTGGCTAAAGATTAAGAGAAAAGGAAAAAGTAGCGGACTAGACGTAATAAAGGGATCCATTTCTCGCCTTTCAACCGTATCGGTATTCAGCAAGAACTGATAGCCGGTGGGCGAACGGTTAAGTTGAGTTTGAAAACCTTGGAGTTGCAGATCAAGGGACTGGCAGGTGAATGTGTGGCCGATTCACCTGCGTAAGCCAGCTATTGGCTGACCCGTTGGTCCTGTTCCAAGGTGCGCAGAGACCTTGGAGATCGGTTTTATTCTATAATCGGTTGGGGACCTTGTTTCAGCATTTATTACAGCCGATTCAGGGGAAGATCTTGATAGGTCGGTTTGACTGGTTACAGCAGTGGTTTGTTGGTTCTACAGTAACGGACCGAACCGGTATATGCACCGGTTCGCTTAGGTGCCGTGTGTGTCTTGAGCGAAGGTGTTGATATTTATGGCTTTGCTCCGGAACACAGTCAGTAACATCAGCATGCCGGAAAAGTTCCTCCTTCCGCAGTACCCCGCTCGATTATCCCACCCCCTCGTTTACCGAACTCCCTTTTGGATAATTGGGCGTTTCGGTGGTACTGGGTCCGCCGGTCGGAGGCTTTTTCGTCAGCGGGCCGATGGGATTCTTGTAAACGTGGCAGCCCCTATCCGAAGCGGAAGCGGACATTTGGAACGGAGTTTGGGAATTTGGACGGCTACAAGAAGTGAAAGCGTGGGGTATTTAACACGATGAGCGTGACTAAAATCTACCCCGTTGGAACTACTACATCAGAAAAATGGGTTTTATCGAAGAAATCGGGAGGGAATCGTTTCATTCTCGGGCAATATTGTCGAAATATTGGCATACAAGGAAGAAAAGAATGCCAATGGAACTAGTAGGCCGTTTCTCGCGGAGGAACAGCGGATTCGGGAATAGGGGTGTCAACTGACACCCAAGTGGCTTGGTTAAGCAGATGGCGCTGATCGTTTGGTCAGCGCCTGGGAGAGACAACAATGTTAGGTCAAAGAAAAGAGATCACGGTTACCCAGTTTACTCACCTGGACCTTGAGTTCGAGCCTGAACACAATATGGTTTGGTCAAGATTCAAGTATCCTGGCCGCCCCTGCATGAGCACTGACCTGGTGAAGGATGTAAGCAGGGCACAAAAGATAATTGCCGATCAGGCGAGGAGCCAATACGAGCATAAGCTGCCGTTCAGATTAAAATATCAGGTGTTCTGCTCGGAGTTACCGGGTGTTTTCAATCTGGGAGGAGATCTCGCCTATTTTATCCGCCTGATACGAGATAAAAATCGGATGGCCCTCTTTGACTACGCTAAGGAGTGCATCGATATTTTGTATCGAAACGCGACTAACTATGAAATTCCGTTCACCACCATCGCGCTTGTTCAGGGCGAAACCTTGGGTGGGGGATTCGAGGCGGCCCTGTCGGCTAATCTTATTATTGCGGAAAAGGGTGCGAGATTTGGGTTTCCGGAAACGGTGTTCGGTATGTTCCCGGGTATGGGTGCGTTTAATTTTCTTGCCCGGAAGGTAGCGCCCGGACTAGCCAAGCGAATGATAGCTAGCGGCAAGGTCTACACTGCAGAGGAACTCTACGATATGGGTGTAGTTGATATCCTGGTGCCGGACGGAAACGGAAAGGAGGCCGTGTACGACTACATTCAACATCAACGTAATCGAAGCACCGGCTTTTATGGACTGGATCGGGTTATCGAGCAGTTCAACCCGTTATCGTACAAGGAGCTTCTGGATGTAATAACGCTCTGGGTCGATACGGCTATGCAGTTGTCGGATAAGAACATCCGGCTTATGGAGTATCTGGTACGCGCCCAGCAGAAACGTTGGTGCCGTGAAGAGGTTAAACTGGTCTCGATGGCCAGCTGACAAGGAGGTCAGTTATAGAACCACGACTTGATCTGGCAGGTGTACCTGATGCTGAGGGATGTGTGCCGTGGGAGGTAGTGGCGGCTCACATCCCTCGATGCATTGTGTGAGTCGATCGTGGTCGAGTTCTCAACCTGTGGTTCCGGTAATTAGTGGATCGCGGGCCGGGAGTAGTGAAGTGACTCTGCCAAGGCCAATTTGGCCCTGTCCAATGCGGTAGTCAATGCTTTTACATGTCCAGGCCCTTCGGCCCCTAGCCTGGGCTCAGTTACCTGTTCCGCCAAGATGGCAAGCTCTGAAAGCTCTTGTAATCCCAGATTGAGGCATGATCCCTTCAATGCGTGGGCGCTTGAAGTGAACCTGTCGAGGTCGCGGTTCGTTACCGCATCCGCCATGCTTTTTATCAGGCCTTCCCCTTCGTCCACCATGTTCTCGTACATTCGGGACAGGAAGCCCTGATCGGGCGCCAATTGGATGACGTCTGCAAGCACATGCTGGTCAAGGACCGTGGGATCACCGGAAACCACCTCGTTCGTTAGCGCCACATTGCTTTTTATTTCTTCATCCGGACTGTCTAGTAACCGGCTAGATGTAGCCCTTGAGATGGTCTGAAGTAGTTTCAAGGATGGCACGGGCTTGGTGAGAAAGTACTCGATACCGGCATTTTTACACGCATTTCGCGCGTTGGTGGTGGCGTTCGCGGTGAGCATGATAAAGGGTACCGGGTGGTCATCACTGGCATGCGCAAACCGGTACATCCGAAAGGCGTCGAGTCCGCCCAGAACTGGCATATGCATATCGACGATAACAACATCATACCGTTCCCGCTCGAGTGCATCGAGTACCTGTTGACCGTTTTCGACGAGATGGTGCTGATAGCCTGCCTGCTCGAGGATGCGTCCGGTAACCAGCCGATTTACACTGTTGTCTTCAGCCACCAGTACCTTGATCGGGTGAATGGTATTGTGGTTGCGGACGAAGCGCTCCGACAGATTGATAACCCGGTCATCGTCGCCACCTACCCTGGAAGCATGTAAGGCATTAAATAACAGTGCCTTATCAAATGGCTGTCTTATCTTGTGAATGACATTAGAGATATCCTTCAAGTCGTCTGGATTGATTGGGGTCTGCTCAGTTTCAACGACCAGTATTTTGATGTCAGGTAGAGAAAGGTCGGTACTTAGCGCAGACAGGAAATTCATGATTTCATCGTCAAACGCGATATCGTCGAGGATAATTACCTCGTACGGCGTGGTGCTGTTAGGGTTCTTAATGAGCAGACGTAACGCCTCACGGGCGCTGGTTACATCACTATAAGGAACCCCCCATCCCAGAAGTGTATGTGAAATATCGGTATGCACGCCGGAACTTCTACAGAGTCTCATGACCCTGCATTCTTGAACTTGGCGTATCTCATCATCCGCGATTAGTTCTGGCTGTAGTTGAAATTCAATGTCAAACCAGAAAGTTGAACCAATGCCCTGTGTACTTTGGATGCCGATGCGTCCTCCCATCAGCTCGACCAATTGACGTGCGATGGAGGTTCCCAAGCCTGTCCCCCCAAAGCGCCGGGTGGTGCTCTCGTCGGCTTGTGCAAAGTTTTCAAATATTCTTTTTTGCGCTTCGGGACTGATACCGATGCCGGTATCGGTAATCTCGAAACGTATCAAGGAGTGGTACTCCTGGTTCCTGATGCTATGGCAGCGAAGCTCTACCGAGCCTTTTTCTGTAAATTTAAGCGCATTGCTAACTAAGTTTATCAATACTTGCCGGAGATGATGGGGGTCGCCAACCAAGCGATAGGGCGTATCCAGACCGATATGGGAAACCAGTCTGAGGCGTTTGTTCTCCGCTTCCGGGGAAAACATTCGCAAAGTAGAATTAATCAATGCATGAAGGTCGAAGTTGGTGTTTTCCATCACCACCTTTCCCGCTTCGATCTTGGAGATATCAAGAATATCTTCGATTAATTTGAGAAGATTCTTTCCTGATGCATTAATGATATCGACGTACTCCCTTTCCTCTAACCCTAGCCGACAGGACGTCAACAGTTCTCCTGTGCCAATGATTCCGTTTAGCGGAGTCCGGATCTCATGGCTCATACGAGCCAGAAACTCGCTCTTCGCACGGCTGGCCTCTTCTGCCCGCGAGCGTTCGAGATGAAGCCTCCGGATCAATACTGCGGCATAGCCTGGAAGGGCAATGAGCGCGATCAATAGACTGATTCCAAGCCCGAGGTGCTCTTGCCAGAAACTGTTTTTGGTCAGTACGTAAGTAAAACCGACTACCGACAATACCCCGGACAGGTACAGGTACTTTTCGCCGTAGCGAAACCCGTTTCCAAATGTCACCCACAGGTAGACGGTAAACCAAGGAGCTCCGAGTTCTCCCAGTTGAGCTATAACATAGCTAAGGCCCCCGACATCCATTACGATGCCGATTAAGCGCCTGATCAAAGATGCTTTTGGGCGGAAGGCTGTAGAAAGTAAAATGAGAACCGAGAAGCCAAGAAAGGCGCTGAGCAGTTCGACACCCGAGACCCAAGATGCGTGGTCGGCGTGGTCCGAGGGCTCACTATGGATCAGGTAACCGAGTAGGCAGAGCGAAATAACAACCCGCACCGAGGCCTGTTCAAGTTCGGTGGTCCCGTACTTATTGAACCTGCCCAGGAACAAAAAAGGTTTGTTAAATGTGGCTCTCATCAAGTGAACTTAGATATGCCTAGTAGTATAATTGACGATTATTCATAGAAAAACTTTATTTTACAAGAAATTGCCATGACAAATAGTGTCGAGTACGAAGTTATTCGCGCCATCGCCAGACAAAAGCGTTTGGATCCGGACCAGATTCATTGCACTTCGATACTTGAAAAGCTGGGCATCACATCATTAGACGCCATTACGATAGTCTATGATGTAGAAGAAATTTTTGATGTGGAGATCGACAACGATAAGCTGGGAGAGCTTGTTTCCGTTCAAGATATCATCGACGGGGTAACCCAGCTTATCGAAGCAAAAGGCTAGTGTCCAGAACAGTTGTGGTCACTGGGTTGGGGGCGGTCTCGGGCCTGGGCCTGACTGTTCCGCAGTTTTGGAAGAGTCTGGTAGAAGGACGATCAGGATTTACCGAACTCAAGGATACCGCTGGCTGGGATAGCCGTTTGAAGGTTCGTTTTGGGGCCCGGGTTCCGGGATACGATCCGCTTCGTTTTTTTTCGGCGGACGAGATTCCGCTACTCGACCGGCATACGCAGTTTGCGTTGATTGCCGCCAAAGAAGCGGTAGCGGACGCAGATCTTGATGATCAGCACCTGTTTTCGGCAGGGGTGGTACTGGGTACTGGTTGCGGAGGCAAGGAGACCGACGAAGAAACCTACTGCGCACTCTACCAGCGAGGCAAGTCCCGGGTTCATCCGCTTACCATCCCCCGAGGTATGCCTAGCGCGGCGGCCAGTCAACTCAGTATGAAGCTGGCTATCACAGGTCCGGTGTTTTCCATTTCGAGTGCTTGTTCGTCTGCGAACCACGCCGTGATTCAGAGTCAGATGATGATTCGAGCGGGCTTGGTTGACATTGTCCTAGCTGGGGGCACCGATGCCCCTTTTACCTTCGGGTTGCTAAAATCGTGGGAGGCGATGCGGGTTCTGGCATCCGATACCTGCCGGCCGTTTTCTGCGAATAGAAACGGCCTGATATTGGGGGAGGGCGCGGGTATTCTAGTTTTGGAATCCTTTGAACACGCGCTTTCCCGGGGAGCCAGGATCTACGGTGAAATAGCCGGATGTGGCATGTCGGCGGATGCGGCGCATATTACAGTCCCATCCGTCGATGGCGCCGCTAAGGCAATCAACTATGCCCTGCAGGATGGGGGTATCGAACCGGCGCAAGTGGATTACGTTAATGCCCATGGTACCGGTACAAAAATTAACGATCCGTTTGAGACTAGGATACTGCACCAGGTATTTGGCGACCATGCAAATCGGCTGATGGTTTCCTCCACGAAATCCATGCATGGACATACATTAGGCGCTGCTGGCGCGCACGAACTGATTGCGACCCTGCTGGCCATTCGGGACTCGCATATTCCACCTACCGCCAATTTTACCGAGCCGGGAGAAGGGTGCGATCTGGACTATGTGCCCAACCAGTCCCGGGACTCGAGTATTAATGTGGCCATTTCCAACTCCTTTGCTTTCGGTGGATTAAATGCCGTTATCGCCGTTCGTCGTTTGGACTGACGCGGGAGGGGAATGCCTTCAGCCGGGGGTGTCCTTGGTGCGAAGTTGGTGTGTAACCCGATTAGGTCTTCTTACGGAAGACAAAATGCCCGTTTCCAAATAGCTCACCCTTGGACGGCAGAAAGCAGGCCTTGCAAAGGACAAAATAATCATTCCAGTACTTGGCTTCTGTTTCGTCCTTGATTGCACTGCCGTAGAGCGTGTCCATATTGTGCCAGAGCCGCTTGTGCCATTCGTCGATCGTTTTCCAGTAGTTCATCCCATTGATAAACCAGCTTTTTGACAAGCGCATGAAGCGGTCTTGACGGCGGATGATTTCAAATGGCCATATCTTCCCACCCGGAAAGTAGGTGCCGATCATGGTCTTGTCGTCATGCAGGAACTGCGGGACGATTAGGCGGGACGCCACCATGTGAAGAAAAAACAACCCGCCCGGCTTCAGTAATTTGTCGATGAGTTCAAAGACCGCGTCGAGGTTATTGATATGTTCAAAACACCCGATAGAAAAAACTCTGTCGTATTCTCTGTCACCTAATTCACTCAGCGGAACTTCACTAAAATCGCCTTGGATAAGACGCAGCTTACCCCGGCTTATCGGGTGATTTGTATTGGCGCGGCATGACTCGATAAAGTCGATTTGATCGGGGCTTGGTGTGATGCTGGTGATATCAACCTTGGGAAAGGCTGTGAACAGATAGGTTTCCAGAGGGCCGTATCCACACCCGATATTGAATATCTTTTCGTCGCCATGGATTTCGGCACGCCGACAAACCAACTCGAACTTGTTCCGCTCCGCTTCTTCGAGACTCAGTTTGGAAGAAGCAACATCGTGCGCGGTTTCACCATAGTAAGCCATGGTGTAGGCCATGAATTCGTGATCGAGGAAACCGCTGAAGGGTGTTACATGGGCGTTGTAGTGATTTTCAATCAGTGCCCGGGTATCTTTCCACATCGGCCCCCGGTTTGTGGTGACGGTGTCTAGAGCTTGACTTTCTGGGTTATGGAGTAACCTCTGATACTCCCGGCTAAAATAACGGCCAAGGTGTCCTTCATAGCGAATAAGTTCGGGTGTGCCATGGGCGAAAATACCTGCCTCACGAAGGCTGGCTGATACGCCAATCATTGTTTCATACTCCAGATCTAGTCTTTTCTGTAGTCCAGTTCTCGAAGGTCTTTCTCCCTGATGTAATTTTGCAACGCATCATTCGATAGCCGGCAGCATTCTGTCAATTGTTGTAGCAGATCAAGTGCATTTTGGCGGAATGCCTCGGAGGGGATGTGACTGGCCGCAGTTCCCAGTTCGAATAATCGAATCGTTCCCAGACTACCGGCACTGTCTTTGATTGCATGGCCGAGATCACGGAAACGGGAGAGATCGCCCTTTTTGATAGCAAGTTCCATCTGGGTAAGGAAATGCCGGTTGTCACGGTTAAAGCTGTCTATCAGATCTGATAGGAAAGCGGTATTCCCCCCGAGATTCTCCAACTCGGCAAGCCGATTCCGATCCAAGGCGGTATCGGCGGTATGCCCACCGACAAAACCGGTGGTCTGATGAAGGTGTTGACGGTGATAATTTTGCCGGGCTTGGCCTTGGTCACCACTCTCCAAAACGACCTTTTTCAGAACATTCATGATTGTCTTAGGATCAGCACCTGCTTCCAAGATGGCATTGACCCCAGATTCCTCACACCGTTGGCGGTCGCTATCGCCAGGATTGTGCAACAGCAATATGAACGGAGTGCGTTGCTTGTCTATTCGGGTGAAGCGGTACAGATTGAAAGCCTCGATACCACTTATTTCCCGAAGTTCCCGGGACACAATCGCCAGGTCAAACTGGTGACTGTCCAGAGCGTCCAGAACCCGTGCTCCAGAATCGACCAGAAAGACCTGGTGCCCTTGCTGTTGAAGAACAGCGCGTATCCGTTGCTGTTCTCCCCGGCGGTTTTCTGCAAGCAGAATACTGAGCGGCGGTGATGTCGTGGAAGCAGTATAGCGATCAATGATCTTGGCAACCCCGGGTCGCGGTTCAAGGGGAGCGGAGCGCAGGTTGTGAAGGGCGTCGAACAAAAGGGTTTTGTTCAGGGGCACCGGGACGAGTCTTGTGTAGCCCAGCCGGTTTAATCCCCCCTCCTCGATTTCCGCAGGCCGGGCACCAATCAGAATAAGGTAGATGTCCTGTAGGTGCTGTTCGGATCGAAGTGCAGCGCTGAACTGGCTTGCGTCCATGTCGAATAGCCCTCGGTCCACAATAACCACATGGTAAGGGGAATGCGCTTCAGACGCCCGCAGCAACTCATAGAACGAGCGGGCCGCAGTGCTGCATACCGTGGGTGTTATGCCCCATGAATCCAAATGCCTCAAGATTCCGTGACGATCGGATTTATCATTGGTCAAGACGAGAATTCGTTGATCGGAAATCTTGAGTAGAGACTGCGGGCCTTCTGGAGAAGGGGGCAACGGGGAGGGTGGGCTGTACCGGTTCGAATACTTAGGCGTACTTTCCTTGGCTGGCTTATTCCCGGGTTCGTTGTGCTCCTCTGATTTGTATCCCGAATCGCTGACTAGCCAGAGTATGACGGCTATAAGTGAAGTTGCCGATATCAAGAGTGTGTCAAGACCCGATGAGGGCAACCAATTATCACCGAAAACAAACAGCAAGACTATTCCCAGTGCGCACACAGCCCCGGCGAAACGCCTACATAACATCCATATCCCGGGACTCATGGGTGTCATTTGTTTATCCTCGTGTTGGAAAGAAAATTCCACCATCACCATTAAGCGGGGGAGCTAACGGCTGATCACCTTGTTGTTGTCGCCGAACTGATGTCGTATCACCATGACTTGATCAAGGCGACTGAAGAAGGCGTCTATACAGTTTGGGTCAAAATGAAATCCCCGTTGTTGCCGCATGTACTCCAAGGTACGATCCATTGACCAAGCTTTTTTGTAAGGTCTTTCCGATAACAGAGCGTCGAACACATCTGCAACAGCCGCCGTTCTTGCCTCGATCGGAATTGCCTCTCCCGCCGCACCGTTGGGGTATCCCCTACCGTCGAATCTTTCGTGGTGACTGAGAGCAATTATAGCCCCTGATTTTAGAAAACAGGATGGGCTATCCCGCAATATCTCATAGCCGATACGGGTATGAACTTGCATAACACTCCATTCGGTGCTGGAAAGTTTCCCGGGTTTCAGAAGTACCTGGTCCGGGACACCGATCTTGCCAATATCGTGCATCGGCGCGGCATGCCGTATTATGTTACAGGTATCTCGATCGAGACCCATTTCATCCGCTACAAGAAAGGCATACTCGGCCATCCTAATTACGTGATTGCCGGTTTCTTCATCACGGTATTCACCCGCCTTCGCGAGCCTAAGCAGGGTCTCCTTTTCTCTCAGTTCAAGTTGGTTGGTCTTGGTGTAAACTTCTTGTTCGAGCCAACGGGCACGGTCCTTGATGATCTGCTGCTGCTGCCGCAACTGCAACAAATTTCGGCAACGGGCGCGACATTCGTAATGATCGATGGGTTTGGAGAGAAAATCTGTAGCGCCTGCTTCCAATGCTTTGTAGCGTACCGACTTGTCATCCACACAGGTGATGATAACGATTGGCACATCCATACAAGATGGAATCTGCCGAAGCCACTGGGTGAATGCCACACCGTCCATGACCGGCATCTTGTAGTCGGTTATCACCAGATCGTGACTGTTTCGCTTGGCCCACTCAAGCGCTTTTACGGGATCAGCGAAACTCTCCACATGAATGTTCTTATCAATGGAGCGAATCAGCTCTTCCAGAATCATCCGGCTGATCGATTGATCATCGATGATTAATACAGTTGACATGAATCAGACCTCGGCACGTTAACTCGGTTGTCTTGCTGCCAACCTTAGCGGCTTTGACCCTCTTGGCGTTCATGGGCTCAAAATGTCTCAATCTTTGAGTATAAATTAATTAAAAACAGAATGATAGCAGTCGGTTACAACATGGCCGAAAGTAACCGGGTAAATTTACGCCGGTAACACCAAACCGTAATTTGTTGACATGATCACCGGCTCGTTGCTCCATAACGAGAAGGATTCTAGGTACCTCCCGGTGGTACTAACCTACGACTGCATCGGCGCCAATGGCGGTTTCTTTACCCATATGGTAGCGTCCGGGGGCCGAGGCCGCGCGGCAACAAGCGGATTCAACGTTGTGATGGGCGCCTTGCGTATCCCTTACCGGCTGCCGCGCGAATTAGCGAGATTGTTATATGTGCATATTGAATCTGTCGAATAACCATCGGGGTTTGTTACTACTTTCGTTACTCATCCTGACGAGTTTCGATGTCTGGGCGGTTCCGCCACTAGTGGACGGAAACTGGTTGGAAGCCCGTCTTGGAACTCCGGGGTTGGTGATTGTCGATATGAGTTCTGAAAAAGCCCAATATCAGCGTTTTCATTTGCCAGGTGCGGTGCGTTTACCCTATGAAGCGCTCGTCACTCGCCGCTCCGACGGGGTCTCCCAACGTGTCGGTGATCGTAGACTCGTGCAGATCCTGGGACTGCTGGGCATCGAGGTGGACGATCATGTGGTCATTTACGATGATATGGGCGGCCTCCATGGCGGACGGCTTTACTGGGAACTGGAACGTATCGGACATCCGTCCGTCTCATTATTGGACGGTGGTCTGGTTAGGTGGATCTTAGACGGAAGAAAAGTAGATAATCTTCCGGTTCGGCCAGAAAGAGCGAACTATCTGCCCGCGGACAAACTTCGCCAAAATCTGGCGGATGTACCCATGGTCGTGGAGGCGATCACCAATCACGAGATCGTGTTGCTCGACGTTCGCAGCGAGAAAGAATATAAGGGCAGTCGAAATGTCAAGCGCAGCGGCCACATCCCAGGAGCTAGGTGGTGGTCTTGGGACCAAGCGGTGGACTTCAACGGAGGATTCGTGGCGGCTGATCCGAAGCAGCTGCTAGAAAGCCTGGGCGCGGTAGGTGCGAAACCGGAGACCACGGTAATCGCGTATTGTCGCTCCGGACACAGGGCGTCTCAAACCTATTTCACGTTGCGCTGGCTAGGATTTGAGGATGTTCGGGTCTACGATGGCTCCACCGCCGAGTGGTCGGCGCGCAACGATCTGCCAATTAGAACCGGCAGACAACCCTGAATTTTGGCGACCTTCGGGTTAGGCTGTGATTTGCCGTAGGCTAGCGTCGCAAAAAGCGTTTCGAAACGCATGATAGTCGGTAACCACGGGATATTCAGGGAATTCATCCACCACATTCTGCGGGGGGTTGAACAAGATGCCCCGATCAGCCTCGGCGAGCATGCCTGTATCGTTATAGGAGTCACCGGCGGCAATTACCCGGAAGTTTAGAGAATGGAACGCTTGCACCGACGCCCTTTTAGGGTCCTTTTGCCGAAGATGGTAGTCTGTTACCAGGCCGTTTTGGTCGATGCTTAAGCGATGACAAAGCAGCGTAGGGTGACCGAGTTGACGCATGAGTGGCGCGGCAAACTCGTAAAAGGTATCGGATAAGATTATGACTTGGAAGCGCTCGCGCAGCCAGTCGAGGAACTCACCAGCTCCCTCCAATGGAGCCATTCCTGCAATGACATCCTGTATGTCATGCAAGCCGAGCCGATGTTCGGCGAGCAGGCGCAGGCGCTGCCGCATCAGTACATCGTAGTCTGGAATATCCCGAGTCGTGGCCCTGAGGTCGTCTATTCCCGTGCGTTCTGCGAAGCTGATCCAGATTTCCGGTACCAGCACCCCTTCCAAGTCGAGACAGGCTATTTCCAAGTGACAGTCCTCCAATCCGCCGTTGTCGTTAACGACTGTCCTCTAGCCGAGTTCAGCTTCAACCGCAATACCGCCAACCGGCAGATTGCAACGGGCGGTATTCAGGCCGCCGGTATGAGAAGTAAGTGGTACTCCCTAGGGGAATCGAACCCCTGTTACCGCCGTGAGAGGGCGGCGTCCTGGACCGCTAGACGAAGGGAGCGTCAATCCATGAGGCAGTGTATTATACCCATGCCCGCGCGGGCCTCAAGTGTGCGCTTTACCTTTTTTCGCTTACATGCTCGAGTTTATTTCGCCCGGAGCCAAATCACAGCATAGCCAAAGATTAGGATAAGAAGATCAACAAGCCAATCGTCATACCCCGCCAGGAGCACAACATCTCAAGGGCAGATATCAGCGAGAATGCGGTCAAGGTGTTGTACCGTCTCAAGAATGCAGGATTCCAAGCCTACCTGGTTGGCGGCGGGGTACGTGATCTGCTGTTAGGCCGCGAACCCAAGGATTTTGATGTTGTTACCAATGCCAGTCCTGAACAAGTGCGGGGCGTATTTCGAAATTGCCGCTTAATCGGGCGTCGATTTCGTTTGGCGCATGTGCACTTTGGCAGCGAAATCATCGAAGTGGCGACGTTTCGGAGTATGCAAGATGTAGGGTCTACCGCGGAACGGAGCTCCGAACACAACGGTATGCTGCTGCGGGACAACGTGTACGGCACGATTGAGGAAGATGTCCTGCGGCGGGATTTCACAGTCAATGCTCTGTACTACAATATCGACGATTTTTCGGTCATCGATTACGTTGGCGGATTACAGGATCTTGAGCAGGGGACCCTGCGACTTTTAGGCGAGCCCCATACCCGTTATCGGGAGGATCCGGTCAGGATGTTGCGAGCGGTGCGCTTTGCGGCAAAACTCGGCTTCAAGATCGA
Organism: Gammaproteobacteria bacterium; assembly: GCA_020445415.1. GTDB lineage: Bacteria > Pseudomonadota > Gammaproteobacteria > Chromatiales > Chromatiaceae > HKST-UBA178. The sequence continues at coordinate 45,376 of JAGRGP010000015.1, forward strand.
TCAGGCCTGCGAGCACCCAATGCGGGAATCGGGCGCCCTACTGGCCGGTGTTCCTGCGGCCCGGCTTTTCGATGAAAGCCTCAAACTGTTTATGGGTGGCACGGCGGTACAGTCTTTCGAAAAACTCAGACACTACGATCTTTTCTCCCGGATTTTTCCCGAAACTGATCGGTGCCTGTCCTACCAGGAGCATGAGTTTCCCATTACCTTTGTCATGAAGGGTATGGAAAACACCGATATCCGGATCTCCGAGGGCAAGCCGGTAACGCCCGCGTTCTTATTTGCGGTACTGCTTTGGGAACCGGTAAGGCGACGTACCGCGTTGTTGGTTGCGGGCGGGATGCCGATGTCCTTGGCCATTCATCAGGCGGGTGGCGAGGTGGTTGCCGGACAGATTCAACACGTCTCCATTCCACGCCGGTATACCATGCCCATGCGCGAGATCTGGAATCTCCAGCACCGGCTGGAAAACCCGGGTGCAAAGCGGTCACGGCGTTTGCTGGCTGCCCCGCGCTTCCGCGCAGGTTATGATTTTTTACTGCTGCGTGCGCTGGCGGGAGAGGTTGATCAGGAACTCGCTGATTGGTGGACCAGAGCGCAGGAAAACAATGAACCGGCGAGATCGCCGGAACTACCGGGGGTGGGGGATAAGCCAAGGAGAGGGCGCCGCCGCCGACGCAAACGCCCTGAAAGTAGCGGAGACCGATGACCGGAAGAGGGGAAAGCTGGCTTGTCCGATGACGGGGTACAAGTATTTGTCGGCATCGGCAGCAATCAGGAGCAGCCGCTGAATCAGGTTGCCCGTGCTTGTGCTACCTTGGCGGGATTACCCCAGTGCCGGAATTTTCAGTGTTCTCCATTCTACCGGAGTCCTCCCATGGGTCCCCAGGATCAGCCCGACTACATCAATGCCGTCGCTGGGTTTTACTCCCACCAGGATCCCCACGCTTTATTGAAAGCGTTCCAGACGATAGAGCGGCGGCAAGGTCGTACCCGGACCCTACGCTGGGGGCCACGGACACTCGATTTGGACCTGCTGCTGTACGGCGATCAAGTGATAGTTACCGATGATCTCACCGTGCCGCATCCAGGTCTGCCAGAGCGGGCCTTCGTACTCTATCCGTTGTACGATATTTCGCCGCAATTGGTGGTACCCGGGTTGGGGCCTTTGGTTGAGCTGCTAGAGCGCTGTTCCGCCGAAGGGATACGGCGAATCGAATAAGGTATTATCGATTTCTAGTGGCAAACGAATGGTGTATATTGCGTTGCACAATAATGGAAATTTCTGGACCATCTGGTAACTGGGCTGAAATTTGAGCCTGGTAACCCTCACTTCGGACCACGAAGATTATGAGCAATATTACTATCGCCACCCTGATGCAGATGAAGGAGCAGGGTGAAAAAATCGCCATGCTGACCAGCTATGATGCCAGTTTTACCCGTCAACTTGAGGAAGCGGGGATAGAAGCCATTTTGGTTGGTGACTCATTGGGCATGGTGATCCAGGGCCAGGAGAGCACGCTGCCGGTGGGCGTGGATGATATGGTCTACCATACCCGCTGCGTGGCTCGGGGTAGGCAGCGGGCATTGTTGATCGCCGATATGCCGTTCATGAGCTACAGTTCTGCCAATCAGGCCTTGGGCACGGCCGGTCGCCTCATGAAGGAGGGGGGGGCTCACATGGTCAAGCTCGAAGGTGGCGCCACGCAGTTGGAGACGGTTCATCAGTTAACGGCCAGTGGCATTCCGGTCTGCGCTCATCTCGGACTGTTACCCCAGTCGGTCTACAAACTCGGCGGTTATCGGGTTCAAGGACGGGATGAGGAGGCGGCTAGGGTTATCAAAGAGGATGCCATGGCGCTGGAGTCGGCGGGAGCCAAGCTGCTGGTCCTGGAATGTGTTCCCAGTTCGCTGGCAAGCGCCATAAGCGAGCTGTTGGAAATTCCAGTGATTGGCATCGGAGCGGGATCGGGGTGTGACGGGCAGGTGTTGGTGTTGTATGACATGCTCGGTGTCTCTAGGGGACGGCGTCCACGATTTGTCAAAGACTTTCTGGAGGGGGCTGGTTCGGTATCCGGGGCAATTAGTGCCTATGTTCAGGCCGTAAAGAATGGGAGTTTCCCGGGACCCGAGCACAGCTTCCAATGATATCCGAGCAGAAAGCCAAGAATCTCAGGCAGCATATTTCCCGCTGGCGTTCCGCGGGGCAGCGGATTGCCTTGGTCCCGACGATGGGCAACCTCCATGAGGGACACCTGAAGTTGGTGGATCGGGCCCACGGCTTGGCAGATAAAGTAGTTGTCTCCCTATTCGTCAATCCACTGCAGTTTGGAGAAGGAGAGGATTTGGACAGTTATCCTCGGACACTGGCGGAGGATTGTAACTATTTAGTGGAGCGGCACACCGATCTACTATTCAATCCACCGATATCCGAGGTCTATTCCCGTCCGCGTTCCGAGGAAACCCGCGTGGAGGTTCCCGGGATATCCTCCATACTTTGCGGCAAGTCCCGCCCGGGCCATTTTATCGGCGTCACCACCGTGGTTTGCAAGCTGTTCAACATGGTGCAGCCCGATGTGGCGTTATTTGGCGAAAAGGATTATCAACAGTTAGTCGTCATACGCCGAATGGTGGAGGATTTACGGATCCCCGTCGACATCGAGGGCGTGGCAACCGTTAGGGAAACCGATGGCTTGGCGATGAGTTCTCGAAACGGGTATCTGACTCCTGATGAACGGAGTATTGCTCCGGCGCTTTTCCGGGTGCTTCGGCAAACGGCAGAACAGCTAACCAGCGTGACTGAAACAGGCCCGTTTCCGGATCTGGAACAGGCGGCCCTAGTTGCCATACGGGATGCGGGGCTGAAGCCCGATTATTTCCAAATCCGACGGGCCAGCGATCTTGGCGTACCGGGTGACGATGACCGGGATCTTGTGATCCTCGGGGCTGCGTTCCTCGGCAAAGCCCGCTTGATCGACAATATTCAGGTCCGCCTCACATAAAACTCAGCCAGCCCGGGCCTCGGGCGTTTAGGGTATGCCCAAGCCGGTTAACGGGTTCTGGGCAGGGTCGTCTATTGCCTTTTGGTAAATCACGAGATAATTCTGGGCACTGCTATCCCAACTGAAGTCTTGAGACATGCCGCTGATAGCAAGTTTTGACCACCATGACTTGGGGCGGCTCCAAAAATCGATAGCGCGCTCTACCGCACGCCACAGTGCGCTTTCGTGTGGATAGTCAAATACAAAGCCGGTAGCGCTGGCATTTAGCAGGCTCTTGGGAGTTGCATCTACCACAGTGTCGGCCAGTCCGCCCGTGCGATGTACGATGGGGACTGTACCGTAGCGCAGGCTGTAGAGCTGGTTGAGCCCACAGGGCTCAAATCGGGACGGCATCAGGAAACAGTCACAAGCAGCCTCGATCCTGTGGGCAAGCTGTTCGTCATATCCAATCACCGCGGCGACCCGGCTGGGATGGGCCCCGGCAGTCTGGAGCAGGGATCTTTCCAATCCCGAGTCACCTGATCCCAGCAGTACCAGCTGCAGGTCTGGCCGTTGTAACATACCGGGCAAAACATTGAGAATGAGGTCTACTCCCTTTTGTTCGACCAGCCTGCCAATGTGGCCAAACATCTGGGCATCTTCGTTTTGCGGTAGCCCAAGCTCCTGCTGCAGCGCCAGTTTGTTGGAAACCTTCCGCTCGAAGGTGGTTTGGTCGAAATGTTGAACGATCGACGGATCCGTTGCCGGATCCCATAGCAAATAGTCGATTCCGTTTAACACCCCCTGAAGGCGGGTAACCCGGTGTTGAAGAAGCCCCTCCAGTCCATAGCCCAGCGCTGGGGTACAGATTTCCCTGGCATAGGTGGGACTTACCGTGGTGATCCAGTCAGAGAATGCCAAACCTCCCTTGATAAACGAGAAATTTCGATGGAACTCCAGTCCCTGAGGCGACCAGAGCGCGGGATCCAGGTTCAATGAATCAAATGTTGCCCGGTCGAATACCCCCTGGTAGGCAAGATTGTGAATCGTGAAAAGGGTAGCGGGGCGATTTTCCTCGGTGGCCAGAAATGCCGGTACCAGACCGGTCTGCCAGTCGTTGCAGTGAACTAGGTCAGGATTCCACCCCAGTCCCGCGCGATTCATGGACAGAGCGGCGATGGCCCGGCAAAACAGCGAAAACCGTTGTGCGTTGTCGGGCCAATCGGTGCCCGCGGACGTGGTATACGGATTACCCCGGCGATCAAACAGGTGGGGGGCGTCGATCAAGTACAGAGGCAGTTGTGGCCCCAGGTGACCCTCCAATATGCGCACCGGATCGGCGCTTCCGGGAAGCGCCAATTTTGCTACCTCAACCAAAGGCGAGGATTTTTCCACGGCGGCGGGGTAAGCAGGTAGCACCAGGCGTACATCGTGACCCAATCCTGCAATGGCCTGGGGCAAGCTGCCCGCCACGTCTGCTAACCCGCCGGTCTTTATTAGCGGTTGAGCCTCGCTGGCGGCAAACAGGATTTTCATAACTCAAACACTCCGAGGATTCATTATTATTGAGATTAGCGATGCCCCAGCCCGGACAGATTCGGTAAAGTTTTGCCACAGTCAGTAAACAAAGTTGAGCTATTATAACGGTTTTACCCAGTATTTCCTCGAGTCACGCAGACGCGGTTTGGTGGAGCCTTATGAATTCAATTGATGAAAGCAGTGAGTGGCAGGCCCTGGAACGGCATTGGTCCGAGTGTGAAACGGTTCAGATGCGCGACCTGTTCGCCAAGGAGCTGGACAGATTTGAACGGATGTCTCTTGAGGCGTGCGGCATACTACTTGATTATTCAAAGAATCGTATCACTGGGGACACCCTCAAACTGCTCTTTGCGCTGGCAGAGTATGTGGACCTCAAGGGATGGATCGGGCGCATGTTCGGCGGGGAGCCGATTAACAATACCGAGCACCGGTCTGTACTGCACGTGGCGCTGCGCAATCGAGCGGGTGTGCCGATCCGAGTAGGTGGTGCGGATGTCATGCCCGCGGTTGAGGCGGTTCTGAAACAGATGGAAGGTTTCTCTAACGCTGTGCGGGGTGGTGAATGGAAAGGATTTACCGGTCGACGGATCACCGATGTGGTGAATATCGGAATTGGTGGTTCTAATCTCGGTCCACTGATGGTGACGGAGGCGCTCGGCCATTATCAGACTCCCGAACTGCGAGTACACTTTGTCTCCAATGTGGATCCCACCCATCTGTCCGAGACACTCAAACCGCTAAATCCCGAATCCACGCTCTTTATTATTGCCTCCAAGACCTTCACCACTCAGGAGACGTTGGCCAATGCCCATGCCGCTAGGGATTGGTGTCTGGCGACCTTGGGAGACCGGTCGGCAGTTGCCAGCCATTTTGTCGCGATTTCCACCAACGGGCCCGCGGTGAAGGACTTTGGAATCGACACCGGCAACATGTTTGAATTCTGGGACTGGGTGGGTGGCCGTTACTCGCTGTGGTCATCCATCGGCCTGCCGATTGCTTTGGCGGTGGGTATGGAAAATTTCTATGAGTTGCTGGCCGGCGCCGAGGAAATGGACCGTCATTTTCAATCTGCTCCGTTCCCGGAGAACATGCCAGTAGTGCTCGCGCTATTAGGGGTTTGGTACCATAATTTTGTCGGCGTGGGGAGCCACGCGATTCTCCCCTACGATCAGTATTTAAGACACCTGCCGGCCTACCTTCAACAGGCCGACATGGAGAGCAATGGCAAGCGGGTCAATCGACAGGGGAAGCCCGTGCAAATCAGCACCGGCCCGGTTATCTGGGGAGCTGCGGGAACCGATGGCCAACATGCCTTTTACCAATTGATTCACCAAGGGACTCAGTTGATCACCAGCGACTTTATCGCCTCGGCGCAGAGCCACAACGAGCTGGGCGATCAACACCTCAAGCTATTATCCAACTTCTTTGCCCAGACCGAGGCATTGATGAAGGGACGTACCAGGGAGGAGGCACGGCAGGAGTTAACCGGGAAGGGGTTGTCCGTGGAGCAGCTGGAAATGTTACTGCCCCATAAGATATTTCCTGGCAACCGCCCCACTAACAGCCTTCTCATCGATAAACTTACTCCGAGGCGGCTAGGTTCATTGATCGCGCTATACGAGCATAAGATATTTGTTCAAGGTGTCATTTGGCAGATCAACTCGTTCGACCAATGGGGTGTGGAGCTTGGCAAGCAACTGGCGGGCGTAATCCTGAATGAGTTGGGGGAGGGTGCGTCCACAGGCAACCACGATGCCTCGACCTGTGGATTGATCGACCGATTCAAGCGGCTAAGATACCGCTAGTTGAGCGACTGGCGCCTCGTAAACATCGGCCTGTTCTCCCCCCGCGTCTGTGGCGGGGTGAATGGTGGTCAAGCACCCTAGGCTAGCGCAGGTGCGGCCTGGGGCTGCAAGATCAACATGCCCAGTGGCGGCAGGGTTAATACTAGCGATTGGGTTTGCCCCATCCAGCCCTGATCCGTAGTGAAGACATTGCCCTGGTTACCCATGTTGGTTCCGCCGTAAAAGCTCGAATCTGAGTTGAAGATTTCCCCGTAAACACCAGGCTGGGGAACCCCGATGCGGTAGTTCTCCCGGGGTACCGGGGTGAAATTCAGAATCACTACCACGAAGCTGCCATCCTGAGCCCAACGGAGGAAGCTGAGCACCGATTGGCTTGCATCGTGGCAGTCCACCCACTCGAATCCCCCGTTGTCAAAATCCAGTTCATGCAACGGGGTAAGCTCGCGGTAGAGATGGTTCAGTTCGCTTACCAGGGCACGAATCCCTTGATGCTGGGGGCGCTCCAAGAGATACCAGTCGAGCTCGCGTGTTTCGCTCCACTCCCGGCCTTGGGCAAATTCATTACCCATGAACAACAACTTTTTACCCGGGTATGTAAACAAGTAGCCAAATAACAGCCGGAGCGAGGCGAACCGCTGCCAGGAATCACCCGACATCTTGTCCAGAAGGGACCCTTTGCCGTGCACCACCTCGTCGTGGGAAAAGGGCAGCACAAAGTTCTCCGTGAAGCTGTAGAGCAGGCCAAAGGTGAGCAGATCGTGATGAAAGTGGCGAAACACGGGATCCTTGGAGAAATAGGATAAGGTATCGTGCATCCAGCCCATGTTCCATTTCATGCTAAACCCCAGACCGCCCAGCCAGGTCGGCCTTGATACCTGTGGCCAGGCGGTCGATTCCTCCGCCACCACCAGGGTTCCAGGAAACTGCTCATGGGTAACGCGGTTCAGGTGGCGTAAAAACTCCACCGCTTCCAGGTTTTCCCGGCCACCGTATTTGTTTGGGACCCAGTCACCGGGTTCCCGGGAGTAGTCGAGGTAGAGCATCGAAGCGACCGCATCCACCCGCAGACCGTCCAAGTGAAACTCTTCCAACCAGTAGACTGCGCTGGTGAGCAGGAAATTTGATACTTCTCCCCGTCCATAGTTGAAGATCAGGGTGCCCCAGTCTCGGTGCTCGCCCTTTCTCGGATCCTCATGCTCGTAGAGTGCGCTGCCATCGAACCGGGCCAATGCATGGGCATCGCGCGGGAAGTGAGCGGGGACCCAGTCAAGGATCAGGCCAATGCCTTGGCGGTGCAGGTAGTCGACGAAATAACGGAAGTCGTCCGGTTCCCCGAAGCGGCTGGTGGGAGCAAAATACCCAGTCGTCTGGTACCCCCAGGAGGCATCGAGCGGGTGTTCGGTGACCGGCAACAGCTCAATGTGGGTAAAGCCGAGTTCTTGGACATAACTGGCAAGTCGATGGGCCAACTCCCGGTAATTGAGGAAGTTGCCGTTTTCGTCCCGTTGCCAGGAGCCGAGGTGAACCTCGTAAACGGAAAAGGGGGAGCGCTGCCAATTACGCTTTGCCCGAACTTCCATCCATGCCTGGTCCTGCCAAACATGGGTGCTCGGTGGTGCGATGATGCAGGCATTTTCCGGCCGCACTTGGTAGAGTCCGGCATAGGGATCGTTTTTTACCAGTATTTCGCCGCGCTTCGACCGCAGTTCGAAACGATAGTTGTTGCCAGCCCGGATGCCGGGTAGGAACAATTCCCAAACCCCCGATGTGCCGCGGTTACGTAAGGGATGGACCCTTCCATCCCAGTGGTTGAAATTGCCGATGACACTGACTCGATCCGCATTGGGTGCCCAGACGGAGAACAGTACTCCCGACACCCCTTCGGCAACGTATTCTTTCGCTCCGAGCATTCGATAGGCGTGCCAATGCCTGCCCTCGTTGAACAGGTGCAGGTCGAACTCATCGATCTGTGGGGGGAAGCAATAGGGGTCGTAGTCGATAAACTCGTTGCCTTGGGCGTCGCTCCAGCCCAGCTGGTATCGTTCGGGTACCAGATCAGAGGAGCCGCTCCACTCAAAAAAATCGGTCCCCTCAATGCGTTCCATCGGCAGATCCGGCGTGGCGATGCGAACCCGCACCGCCCGGGGAAGAAAGGCCCGTACCAGGGCTTGCTTACCCTGAATATGGCGACCGAGTACCTGAAAGGGGTCATGGTGGCGTGATTCGATGATGCGTAACAGGGGGTCGGAAATCTGCTTTTTGTCCATGGGGTGGTTAGCTGTCCTTGACTGCGTTACAAAAGGGCATTGTATGGCATCGAACTTTGCGACTGCCAGCTATGTTAGCATATACCCGAGATCTGCGATCGGACGCATCTCATTCTCGGGGTTGCCGTTTCATGGAGAGTATAATGAGCAATACCAATCAGGACCCGCGGTTTGTCAGTAAACTGACCAAGAAAACACTGGCTTTGATCCTCGCGGGGGGGCGAGGATCGCGATTGCAGCATCTCACTATGTGGCGTACCAAACCGTCGGTGCCGTTCGGTGGGAAGTTTCGCATTATCGATTTTCCGCTTTCGAACTGCATCAATTCCGGTATCCGGCAGATCGGAGTTCTCACTCAGTACAAAGCTCATTCCCTCATTCTCCATATGCAACGCGGCTGGAGTTTTCTCCGCGGAGAATTCGGGGAGTTCGTTGAATTGTTGCCCGCGCAGCAACGAGTCGAGGATAACTGGTATACGGGCACGGCGGACGCGATTTATCAGAATTTGGATATTTTGCGTAATCATGATCCCGATTATGTCCTGGTACTGGCCGGCGATCATATCTACCGCATGGATTATGGAACCATGATTGCCGAGCATGTGGAAACCAATGCGGACATGACCGTGGGCTGCATAGAAATCGATCTTGAAACTGCCAAGGAATACGGAGTGATGGCGGTTGACGAGGAACATCGGGTGCTCGAGTTCAAGGAAAAGCCGGCGCAACCGAAATCGATTCCGGGCCGTGAAGGGACCGCGCTGGCATCGATGGGTATTTATGTGTTTAATACCCAGTTCCTCTACGATCAATTGATTAAAGACGCCGATAACATCGACTCGTCCCATGATTTCGGCAAGGACATTATTCCCTCGGTAATCGGGGACTATCGTGTCATGGCGTACGCCTTTCGGGATCCCAAGAGTGGGAAACAGGCATACTGGCGGGACGTGGGGACCATTGACGCCTTTTGGAAAGCCAATCAAGAGCTGATCGGAGTAACTCCGGAACTCAACCTGTACGACAAATCATGGCCTATCTGGACCTACCAGGAACAGTTGCCACCGGCAAAATTCATATTTGACGATGACACCCGAAGGGGCATGGCGGTTGACTCGATGGTCTCTGGTGGCTGTATTATCTCAGGTTCAGTGGTTCGGCATTCATTGCTGTTTTCCAATGTCCGACTGAACTCATTCAGCCTCGTGGAGGATTCGGTGGTCCTTCCCGATGTGGATATTGGCAGGCATTGTAAGATCAAGAAGGCGATCATTGACCATGGCTGTAAGATTCCCGCGCAAACGGTTATCGGAGAAGATCCGGAACTGGATGCGAAGCGCTTTCATGTTTCGCCAGGCGGGGTGGTGTTGGTAACAGCAGATATGATGGGACAGGTTCTCAACTATGTCAGATAAAGACAAGCTGAAGGTGGTGTTATGTTGGCACATGCATCAACCGGATTACCGTGGACCCGACGAGGGAGATTTTCAGCTGCCCTGGGTATATTTGCATGCCATGAAAGATTATTCCGACATGGCGGCGCACCTGGAGGACAACCCCAAGGCCAGGGCGGTGGTCAATTTTGCCCCTATCCTGCTGGAGCAATTGGATGACTACGCTACCCAGATAAGATCCTGGCTGGCATTGGGTCGGATAATCCGAGATCCGTTACTGTCGGCCCTGGCCGGCCCCGGTCTACCGGTGGACCAAAAGTCGAGGCGGGAGATTATCCACAGTTGCCTGCGGGCCAATGAGGCGCACCTCGTCAACCGTTTTCCCAATTTTCGTCGCTTGGTCGATATCGCCGCGGTTCTGGAGCGCGACAGCGAGTCATCCATATACCTCAATGATCAATTTTTGGCGGACTTGCTGGTCTGGTATCACCTGGCTTGGATCGGGGAATTCGCCCGTAACAACGATATTCGAATTAAATCCCTGGAGAAGAAAGGGCGAGGATTTTCCACCGATGATAGGCGCCGTCTGATCGAGGTTGTCGGTGAACTTGTCTCCGGTATCATCGGCCGTTACCGCCGGTTGGCAGAGCAGGGCAGGGTGGAACTTTCGGTTACTCCTTACGCCCATCCCATCGTGCCGTTACTGTTGGAGATGCACTCGGCCAGGGAAGCGCTTCCCGATATCCGCTTGCCAGATATCGGGGGTTATCCTGGGGGCGAACCCCGGGCGCGCTGGCATATTCGTAAAGGGATCGAGGTGTTCGAGAAGCATTTCGGCATGACGCCCAAGGGATGCTGGCCTTCGGAAGGGGCGATCAGCAGCGAAACCTTGCGCTTATTGGAGGAAGAAGGCTTTTCGTGGGCCGCCAGTGGGCAGCAGGTTCTCCACAACAGCCTATCCGCCTTTAGCGGAGGGCAGGCATTGGCCGAGCAATGGCTTTATCGCCCCTACCGCCTGGGAGAGGGAAAGCTGTGCAGCTTTTTTCGGGACGATGGACTTTCCGATCTGATCGGATTTACCTATGCAAGCTGGCATGCCGACGACGCGGTGGCAAATTTTATCCAACATCTAGAATCCATCGCCAATGCAAACGAAGGGCCGGAAGGGAGAGTGGTTTCCATCATTATGGATGGAGAGAACGCGTGGGAATACTACCCTTGTAACGGCTGGTTCTTTCTCAGCGCGTTGTACAAGCGGTTGTCCGACCACCCGCGGTTGAAGTTGACCACGTTTTCCGAAGGCCTGAACTCGGTTAACCGGCCGGCGGAGTTATCCGAGGTAGTGGCGGGGAGCTGGGTGTACGGAACTTTTACCACTTGGGTAGGAGATCCCGACAAGAATCGTGCCTGGGAGATGTTGGTGGAGGCCAAACGAAAATTCGATCAGGTCATTGAAAGTGGGCGGCTCGATGAGGCACGGCAAGAACAAGCTATTCTGCAACTTGCCCACTGTGAGGGCTCCGACTGGTTTTGGTGGTTTGGCGATTACAATCCCGGTGACACGGTTAGTGATTTTGAACGGCTGTTCCGCTTGCAGCTGACACATCTATATCAGCTGCTCGGTGAAACGCCTCCCGAGTATCTTTCACAAATATTTGCCTTAGGCAGCGGTGATCCTACCCATGGTGGTGTGATGAGACAAAATGCCTGATCCGCAAGGCGAAATGGCGTGGTAGTGGCTGGGAGTGCGGTATTAAAATGAACAAAAAGCCTAACGAGGAGAGTCTGGATCGGCGCCGGGCGGGGTTATTGCTACACATCAGTTCCCTTCCGGGAAATGGCTCTACCGGGGATCTTGGCCCGGCAGCCTATCAGCTGGTGGGTTTCCTGGAACGGACGGGGTTCAGCGTTTGGCAGATTTTACCGGTCGGTCCTACCCATGGTGATGGCTCGCCCTACCAATCGCTATCGATGCACGCGGGCAATCCCCGTTTTGTCAGCCTCGACAGGTTGGTCGATGAGGGCTTATTGCCCCCCGAACTAAGTGCCCGCCAGCAGATCTCCGACCGGGAGAAGGAGCGCCTGCTGCGCGCTGCATGGCGGACCTTCGTTAATCGCCGGGACGAGGGATTGGCCCGGGATTTAGAGCGCTTTGCCAGGGATGAACAGTATTGGCTAGACGAGTACGCATTGTTCCGGGCACTGCGGGAAGCCCACGACAGCCGTTCCTGGTGGGAATGGCCCGGGGACTTGCGTGACCGTAAACCCAAGGCGATTCAGGAGGCCATCGTACGCTTGGCGCCGGAGTTGGATTACATTCGATTCGAGCAGTTCCAGTTCTTTCGCCAGTGGAGCGCGTTGAAGCGGCATGCCAATGAACGGGGCATTCGGCTGTTTGGGGATATGCCAATTTTTGTCTCTCACGATAGTGCTGAAGTGTGGGCGAACAGAGAAATGTTCACGCTGGACGCCGCCGGGCAGCCCGAAGTGGTTGCCGGTGTGCCTCCGGACTATTTCTCCGCGACTGGACAGCGCTGGGGCAATCCCTTGTACCGCTGGGAACGCATGCAGGAAGATGGCTTCTCATTCTGGGTGAAGCGCATGAAGACCCAGCTACGGCTTTTCGACTTGATTCGGATAGACCATTTTCGTGGCTTCGAGGCCTATTGGGAGATTCCTGCCGAGCACGAGCATGCCATTCACGGACGCTGGGTAAAGACCCCGGGCAATCTGTTGTTCGACCGCTTACATCAAGCCTACCAAAGGCTGCCGCTGGTGGCGGAGGATCTCGGAATCATCACACCGGAGGTTGATGCCATGCGGTTGGCTCATGGACTTCCCGGGATGAAGATTCTGCAGTTCGCCTTCTCCGGAGGACCGGATAACCCTTACCTTCCGTTTCGCCATGAAGCCAACTCGGTGGTCTATACCGGCACTCATGATAACGATACCACTTTAGGTTGGTATCTGAGTCTTGACGATGATTCACGGCAATACGTCGACGAGTATCTGGGGCGTTCGCGGGAGGCCATGCCCTGGCCGTTGATTCGAATGGCGTTGGCGTCGCGCTCAAAACTGGCGGTGATTCCGATGCAGGATATCCTCGGCCTGGATGGTTCCCACCGCATGAACTTGCCCGGATCAACGGAGGGCAACTGGAGCTGGAGGTTTGACTGGAGCCAGGTCGATGAAGAGCTGCCGCACCGGCTGCGCCGGCGTGTCGAGATGTACGGCCGCTTGGGTTGAACGGTGCTGGCAGGAAACAATTCGGAGGAAGTATGAGCAAACGAGTAAACAAAGCGGTATTTCCCGTTGCGGGTCTCGGAACCCGGTTCTTGCCAGCTACCAAGGCCAGTCCTAAGGAGATGCTGCCGGTGGTCGACAAGCCGCTCATTCAGTATGGGGTCGAAGAGGCGGTCGCCGCCGGTATCGAGGTGATGGTATTCATAACGGGTCGCAACAAGACCTCGATCAGTAACCACTTTGATACCGCTTATGAACTGGAGATTGAGCTGGAATCACGGCACAAGACCAAGCTGCTCGAGATCGTCCAGAATATCACGCCGCCCAATGTGTCCTGCGTGTTTATCCGGCAGAGCATGCCCCTCGGTCTCGGCCATGCGGTACTCTGTGCCGCGCCAGTCGTGGGCGATGAGCCATTTGCGGTGGTGCTCGCCGATGATCTCATCCACGATGGTGATCGGGGTTGTCTCAAGCAGATGGTGGACCTTTACGAGCAAACCCAATGCTCGATCCTGGCTACCGAGACCGTTCCCCCGGAGGCCACTGGAAGTTACGGTATTGTAGACACCGGTGAGGACGGCGAGCTGGTGGGAGTGCGAGGCATTGTCGAAAAGCCGAAACCCGAGGTTGCACCCTCCAACCGGGGGGTGGTGGGGCGCTACATTCTCACCCCCGGAATATTTTCCATGTTGACCCAAACCCAGCGGGGCGCCGGTGGCGAAATTCAGCTGACTGACGGCATCGCGAGCCTGTTGGAACACGAGTCGGTGATGGCGTACAACTTTAAAGGCAGGCGATATGACTGTGGCAGCAAGTTGGGTTATTTAAAGGCTACCGTCGACTATGCGCTTGACCATCAGGAGTTAGGTGCCGATTTCAAGGCATGGATTCAAAAGCGGTTCGATTAGCCCGATTAAAACCGCCATGTGATTCCCACCGAATACACGAGGTTCCTGTTCCCAATCCTGGCCCGCAGTTATCCAGGAAGCCCCGGACAATCCGCTACCCGAGGAGGAAACCAATGAGTAAGCTGATGCCTAGAAAACCTGTCCCGTCACTGAATGTAGCGACACTTTCCGGAGCTGGCTGGGATCTGAGTCAGTCGCGGCCGGAGCATTTTTCGATGGTGGTGTTTTACCGCGGACTTCATTGTCCGGTGTGCCGCACCTATATCGGGGAACTCGACAAACTGGTGGACGAATTCGGGCAGCGAGGTGTGTCCCTTGCCGCTATCAGCAGTGACACCGAGGCACGTGCCAGGGAGACTCAGCACAACTGGAAGCTGGAACGCCTGGATCTGGGATACGGTCTTGATCTTGCGGTAGCGCGGGAGTGGGGGCTTTATATCTCGACCAGCCGGGGAAAGACCTCTCTGGGAATCGTCGAGCCGGAGCGGTTCAGCGAGCCCGGTGTCTTTTTGGTGCGCCCGGATCAGACCCTTTATTGGGCCGCGGTACAAACCATGCCCTTTGCTAGGCCCCACTTCAAAGAGATGTTGGCAGGTCTCGATTTCATTCTGAAAAACGATTATCCAGCCCGGGGCGAAGCTTGATCGGTAGCGCCACCAGAGGGTTTGGAGGTACATGATTGATCCAACCCTCGAGTATCAGTACAACGTCCGTGCGGCGGTTCCTGAGCACAGTGATTATTTTTCCCGTTGGCAGACGCTTAGCGAAGCATTTCGTGAGCAGCGGATAGGTTACTTGGATCAGCAGTACGGCACTGGACCCCGACAAAGTCTCGATCTCTTCCCAGCGGGAGGAACACGGCTTCACCTGTTTCTTCACGGGGGTTACTGGCAAGCGATGGACAAGTCCTTCTTTAGCTTTTTGGCCGGAGGGCTGATTGAACACGGGATTGACGTGGCCATTTGTAATTACCCGCTCTGCCCGCACGCGGATCTGTCAGTGATAGTTGACTCGGTGCGCCTTGCCTGCCGTTTTCTTTGGCGTAACGCCGCTCGCTTCCAAGGACGGTGGAATTCGATCCAACTGTCCGGTCATTCCGCCGGTGGGCACTTGGTATCGATGTTGATGGCGACCCGTTGGCCGGAATTGGACTCCGCGCTGCCCGGAGGGTTGATCGGGAGTGGGGTATCGATCAGTGGCCTGTACGATTTGGAGCCCCTGCGCTATACCAGTATCAATGACAAGCTGGGATTAGACGCGGCCGCGGCCCGGGCGATCAGCCCGCTACAAGTGCCGGCCGCCACCCGGGCACCTATGCTGCTGGTGACGGGTAATGACGAGAGACCCGCGTTTCGAGAGCAGATGTTCCGTTTTGCGGAGCGCCGCCGCCGTGAGCGTGTTCCCGTGGAGACACTGTGCCTAGATGAGAAGAATCACTTTTCGGTGCTCGAGGAACTCACGGACAGCCGGGGGATATTGCTTGAGAAGGTTTTGGCCATGGCGTGAGCGTTCCATGGTTCAGCGACTTGAACGCTGGTGCGGCGAGGTAAGTCTGAACAGGTGAAACAACCGCTACCGGTTTTTTGTATTGCCGGTGACGGGATCTGACCAACTAATATTATTAGCGCTCTTAAGCCGGGGACGAGAGACGATCCGAAAGAACTTAATAAAGGATGGACTAAGATGAAGATCACTATTATCAGCGGGAGCCACCGTAACCCCTCTCAGAGTATGAAGGTTGCCCGTTTCCTGAGAGAGTCATGGAGGGCAGCTTATGAAGATGATGACGTCGGAATCTTTGGGCTCGCGGATAACCCGCTGCCACTTTGGGACCAGCGTGTTTGGGAGGGTTCGGCGGAGTGGCGGGCGCTGTTGGATCCCTTGCGAGAAGATTTTCGAGCCAGCGATGCGTTTGTTATCGTCTCGCCGGAGTGGCATGGTCAAGTTCCCGCCGGTCTGAAGAATCTATTTCTGCTATTCGGCGCCCAGGAATTTGGGCACAAACCGGCGCTCATCGTCACGGTATCCGCCGGTGAAGGGGGAGCCTATCCGGTAGCCGAGCTGCGCATGAGCAGCTACAAGAACAACCGCATCTGTTATCTTCCTGAACACTTAATCATCCGCCGGGTAGAAAGTGTTCTCAACGAAAATCCCGGTGAAAATAATCAAGAAAGCGATAGTTACTACCGGGCGCGCATTTCTTGGGCATTGGGAATCCTCAGGGAATACGCCCGCGCGCTGGGGCAGGTGCGAGCAAGCGGCGCCACTCAGTCATCCACCTACCAAAACGGCATGTAGGCCGGGTGGGGCACTTGCAGATGGGTATGGATCAACCGGACAAGGCAGCGGTCAAGGCGTATTTAATGCAACTGCAGGACAGGATCTGCTCGGCGTTGGAACAGGCCGATGGGAAAGGTCGGTTTCAGGAAGATGCCTGGAGCCGGGACGGTGCTGCGGGAATGGGTGGGGGTGGCCGCACTCGAGTGATAGCGGACGGTGCGGTGTTTGAGCAAGGAGGGGTCAACCTGTCCCATGTATCTGGCTCCCGTTTACCCCCATCGGCCAGCGCCCACCGGCCCGAACTGGCCGGGAGGCGGTTCGAAGCCATGGGCCTTTCTTTGGTCATTCATCCCCGCAATCCGTACGTGCCGACCTCTCATGCCAATGTTCGCTTCTTTATCGCCGAAGATTCCGGTGATGCACCTATCTGGTGGTTTGGGGGTGGTTTCGATCTGACCCCCTACTACGGAAACGAAGCTGACTGTAGACACTGGCATACTCTGGCCAGAGCCGCTTGTGAACCCTACGGGAATGACGTTTACAGACGGTTCAAGACCTGGTGCGACGATTACTTCTATATCAAGCACCGCGCTGAACCCAGGGGTATCGGTGGATTGTTTTTCGATGACCTTAACGAATGGGGGTTCGAACATACCTTTGCTTTCATGCGGAGTGTGGGAGACCATTATCTTCCGGCCTATCTGCCGATTGTCGAACGGTGCCAAGCTATCCCTTACGGCGACCGACAACGGGATTTTCAGCTCTATCGGCGGGGTAGATATGTGGAATTCAATCTGGTCTACGACCGTGGAACGTTGTTCGGTCTGCAGTCTGGCGGCAGGACCGAGTCCATTCTCATGTCATTGCCTCCATTGGTTAAATGGCGTTACGACTGGTGTCCTGAACCGGGCAGCGAAGAGGACATGCTCTACCAGCGATTTCTGAAACCCAGGGAATGGGCTTCGGAGCCAGGCGAAGCGGTTCCCTCGGTTTGACTTCCCGCACCGGAACTCCACCAGCGACTCGGGTCGGCGTCGATTCCAATAACCAGATCGTTGTCATATAGTAGACACACCAGTGAACAAACAAACCGGCGGTCGATTCAGTCCGCCTTCAGAATGAATGAGCCTACGCCCTTACCGGATGGCAAAAGGGGTATGCATTCCGGAGCCTGGTTCCATCCAAGAGGTCATGAAAAATGCCGTTCGTTACCTGGAGTGAGGAGTATAGTGTCAACGTAAAAGTGATCGATCAGCAGCATCAAAAGCTGCTGGAGTTGGTTAATGGACTCCATGCCGCAGTGGAATCTTGTATCGAGAAAGAGCAGTTAAGACAGATGTTGGTGGAGCTGGTCAAGTTTACCGCTATTCACTTTTCCACGGAGGAAGAATACATGAAAAAGTATGACTATCCTCAGTTGGCGTCGCACCACCGAGAGCACAGGATATTGCTCCGGCATCTCAATGATTTGGTGAACGCGGTTTCTGGCGGGTTTCGCCCGACTTTCTACTCCGATTATGACGTATCGACCGATTGGGCATTACTCCACATCGAGGAACATGACCGGGGTCTGGGTGCCTTTCTCAATAGCAAGAATGTCTACTGATTCTGACAATCAGGTTGGTGTCGAGGAACAAGACGACAGACACCGCATCTGGAGCAAGGAACGCGACAGGATCAAGACATTGTGGGTCATTGCGGTCGTTATGTTTTGGTTCACGCTGTTTTTTCAGGGGACCCTCTTGTACCTGGATGGGCAGGTCAATCTTGTTTTGCTTTCCATTGTCACCGGCATGCTGATTCTCGGAGTCATATTGAAGATCCGATTGAAACTCCACTTGCGGAAGGAACCCTAGCGGATTCACCGGCCGCTGCGCCCAGGGTGAGCCCCGCCTAATAAGCTTCAGATTCCAAAACTAGTCTTCCAGAAACGCTAACATCCGCTTACGCATGTCGAGGTCCGGCAATCGGCCGGCCATCGCCCCCATGTTGTCCTGCATGTGTTTGGGGTTGGAGGTAGCGGGAATAGCGCAAGTTATCCCAGGGTGGGAGATCACGAACTTTAGAAAGAATTGTCCCCAGCTATGGCAGTCGAACTCGCCCGCCCACGAAGGCAGCGGCCGGTTTTTTACCAAATGGAACAGCGACCCGCGCTGAAATGGACGATTCGCGATGACCGCGATACCACGTTCCTTGGCCAAGGGCAGGAGACGCTGCTCGGCCTCCCGTTCTCCCATACTGTAGCTGAATTGCACGAAATCTAGGGGATGATTTTCCAGGATGCGCTCCAGTTCGTCGTGATCGCGGCCGTGGGATGTGGTGATGCCGATATAGCGAATCTTGTTCTGGGCTTTCCACTCTCGCAAGGTCTCCAGATGAATCTGCCAGTCCAGCAGATTGTGAACCTGAATGAGATCAAAACGGGGGATTCTCCACAGTGATCGAGACGTCTCCATCTGCGAGATCCCCCGCTGCCGGCCGCGGGTCCATACCTTGGTTGCGGCAAACAAGGGCCGTGACGGTACTTCAGCGAGCAGTTCGCCGATCACCCTTTCCGCTTCACCGTACATTGGCGAACTGTCGATGAGCGTTCCACCGGCGCCGAAGAAGATGCCCAGTACCTGGGCGAGGGACGGCAGTTGTTCGGTGGCTGAAACATCGAAAGTACGAGAGGTTCCCAGGCCAATTGCTGGCAGGCGTTCGCCGGATGAAGGTATGGTTTTGGTGATTGCTTTTCGCGACGCCCCATGCAGTCCCGTTGGGAGCGACAAAAGCGGCGAGAGAGTGGCTCCGGCGATTAGCCGAATCAGCGTGCGCCGGGTTGGGTCGAATTCAAAACGATGCATGTTGTACCTCGCTAGTCAGTCATTACTATTGGGCACTGCCAGTTGGCGCCGCCGCTTACCCAAAGCATAGGAGATTGCCGCCCACAACAACGCAACCGGTACCGCAAGGTAGGCAATGGACGACAATGAATAACCCAAAGTACCTAAGGCGGAGTAGCACCAGGCACTGACTGCATCCCCTCCACGATAGACCACCGTATCGATGAAGTTCTTCGATTTGTACTTTTCCTCTCGGCTGAGGACCACGTAGAGCATCTCCCGGGCGGGACGCATGATGGCGTAGTTTCCCGCTCGGCGGATAATTTGTACGCTGGCCAATACCCAGAGCACGGGCGCGTAACCGAGCGCCAGGAAGCCGCCTGCCAGCAACAGAGGAATCAATGCCAGTGTCCAAGGCAAGGTTAAAGACTTGATGAGCCGGCCGGTTATCAGCAACTGAATCAGGATAGTCAAAACGTTTACCGCGAGATCGATTAAGGCAAATACCCGGGTGCGTTCCGCAGGATCGTCGAAGAACGCCTTAACGAGTGTAGCTTGCTGGAAATACAAGAAGGTGGAAAGGGTGGTGAACAGCAGCATTAAGGCGCCGATGCCCAGCAGATAGGGGGAGCGTGCCAGCAGCGTAACCCCGGATATCCAATTGCCGCCGATGACAGTCGAGTCCTGTTCCCGGCAGGGTGAAGCGAAATCCCTCAGGCGGTGATGCCAATTCAATAATCGATTAATGCACCAGACTGCCAGACCGAGAAACAGCGCGGAGACTAGCAACAGATTACTGGTGCCGAAGGGGACTACCAGGATTGCGGTCAAGGCCGGCCCGCTGATGGCGCCCAAGGACCCCCCGGCGGCAATCATGGCAAATAGGCGTCCGGCCTGTTCGGGCGTGAATAGATCACTCATCAGGCTCCAAAATACCGATACCACGAATAGGTTAAACACGCTGACCCAGATAAAAAATAGCGGAGCGAGGATCGTGAGAGAGGTGCTCAGCTGAAATAAAACATAAAAAATCAATAGATTTACGATAAAGAAGCCGTAAACGACGATTAGCATCCGCCGGCGTGGATAACGAGAGCTGATCCAGCCGAACAACGGCACCAGGCCCAACATGGCTATAAAGGTCCCGGTAAAGACCCAAGGCAGGTTTTCGATCCCACCGGCAATACCCATCTCATCCCGTAGCGGCCGCAAGATATAGTAGGAGCACAACAGGGCAAAAAAGTAGAGAAACGCCCAGACCAATGGGACCCATTCTCCCGGCCGCAGATCCAGCAGTCGGTTCAACCTCCGGGTAATCGGCGTCACCGGCTCTGACTCACCACGTCCCCCATTTGGCCACCTACCTTGAGCCGCCCCTGATAGATCAGAACATTGCCGAATATCTGGCCGCCGTCTTGCTGTTTGATCCGGGCATTTTGCTCCCAGATCCACATATGGCCCTCCTGGGCATCCAGGATGAACACCTTAGGAGCCAGCGCGGCGGTGTCGGCAGATGCACCGCCCTCGTGGAGCACGATTGCTCGGTACCGGTCATCACCTCCCCAGGCCAGTGAAACCGCGCCCATCAGTGTTAGGGTTGTGAAAATGCGTAGCATCCTCTTTATGGATTTAAAGTCATTCATATTGATGGATTACTCAGGCTGGTTGGATACAAATGGTTCTCAGGTCTCCCGGAGGGTAAAGACTGAGGCGTTTTCGAACTGCCTGCACTAGAATACACCTACCATGACTAGCCAAGAAATCCACGCTAATCCGGCCCTTGCCGAATTAGACTGCGGCAGCCGGGATCTGTTAATTCGGATCTCTGGAAGTTGGTCGACCGGCGATCAGCTGCCGGTTGCCGAGACCTTCATCGCCAGCCTCCCCGACACCGGTTCCCAGACGCTGAGTTTCAATACGTCTGGGATAAACAGATGGGACAGCCGTTTCGTCTCGTGGGTGATTAAAGTGACCGATGCCGCCGAGGCACGGGGGATTCCCGTTGGCTACCAAGGGCTGCCAGCGGGTGTGCAAGGGCTAATCAAATTGGCCAAGGCGGTACCGGAGCATAAAGCTAGCGCTCCCCGGGAAGAAGCCTCCGGCTTGCTCACCAGGATTGGACATGGGGTGCATGCCTTCGTGGATCAAACGGGCGAGCTTTTGGCATTTCTTGGGGAAGTCTTTCTTGCGTTTACCCGAATGCTTACTGGCAAGGCGAGATTCCGTGGGGGTGATTTATTACTCTACATCCAACAGACCGGAGTGGATGCGTTGCCAATCGTGGGGCTGATCAGTATTTTGGTGGGTTTGATACTGGCCTTCATCGGCGCAATCCAATTAGCCATGTTTGGAGCACAGATCTACATCGCCAATCTGGTAGGTATCGCCATGGTGCGGGAGATGGGTGCCATGATGGCGGCGGTCATCATGGCCGGACGAACCGGTGCCGCCTTCTCCGCACAACTGGGGAGCATGCAGGTAAACGAGGAGATCGACGCCTTTAAAACGCTGGGGATCGATCCGGTTGAGTTTCTGGTGCTGCCGCGCATTTTGGCGCTTACCCTCATGTTGCCCTTGCTGTGCCTTTACGCAGACTTGCTCGGGATTCTCGGGGGCGCCATGGTGGGTACCACGTTATTCGATATTTCCCTGACCCTCTATGTGGAACAGACGATATCCTCGATCTCGCTTGCCGATGTCATGGTTGGCGTAGTCAAAAGCGGGGTGTTCGGTATCCTGATCGCGCTGGCCGGATGCGTGAAGGGCATGCATTGTGGACGCTCTGCCTCATCGGTTGGAGATGCGACAACGGCTGCAGTAGTCATGTCGATCGTGGCGGTGGTTGTGGCGGATGCGGTCATGACACTCATCAACAATGCCATCGGAGTATGATTCTTGACGGCCCCCACTCCCCACATTGTTGTTGAGGGTCTGACGATGGCCTATGGCGACAATATAGTCCAGCGGGATTTGACCTTCACGGTGAATCGGGGGGATATCTTCATCATCATGGGAGGCAGTGGCTGTGGCAAGAGTACACTGCTTCGCCATTTGGTCGGGCTTCGCGAACCGGCAACGGGCCGAGTCATATTCGACGGCTTGGATTTTTGGAGGGCTAGCCACCACCAGCGGCTGGCATTGATGAGGCGTATCGGCATCCTCTATCAAAGTGGCGCGCTCTGGAGTTCCATGACATTGGCGGAGAACATTGCCCTGCCCCTCGAAGAGTATACCCAACTCTCTCGCCAGGAGATCAACGAATTGGTTTCATTCAAACTGGCACTGGTGGGGCTGTCGGGATTCGAACATTACTATCCGTCACAGATAAGCGGCGGAATGCGCAAACGGGCGGGATTGGCTAGGGCGATGGCCCTGGATCCCGAGGTTCTGGTGTTCGACGAGCCCTCGGCGGGGCTCGATCCCATCAGCTCGCGATTGCTGGATGAGCTGATTCTTGAGCTGAGAGACAGTCTGGGTGCCACAGTACTGGTGGTGACTCATGAACTGGCGAGCCTGCTGAGCATCGGCGACAATTCCATTTTTCTCGATCCGGAGTCTAGGACCATGATTGCCGGTGGAGATCCGAAACGGCTATTGGCGGAGTCGGAAGACCCCCGGATCATTCGCTTTCTCACCCGGGGCGAGCAGGACCACAAGCGTCATGCCGAGGCACAATTATGAGCAAGAGAGCCAACCCAACGTTGATCGGCAGCTTCGTGCTCGTAGCGCTGGCGATCGGTATCGCGGTGGTCGTCTATTTGGGGTCGGGCAGATACGGGGGGGACTGGTACCGGTTCGCCATCTATTTCCAGGGCAGTGCGGCAGGGCTCCAAGTTGGCGCTCCGGTGGTGCTCAAGGGGGTGACGATAGGGAAAGTGAACAGCATTCAAGTGGGTTTTTATCCCGAAGATGAAGATTTTATTGTTCCGGTCGTCATTGAGATCGATGGCCAAAAAATCCTTTGGACAGAGCAAATTGGAGACATCGACGGCACCAGTGTGTTGTCCAAGCTGATAGAGCAGGGACTGCGGGCTCGCTTGGGGTTGCAGAGCGTTGTAACCGGACAACTACGGGTTGAGCTGGGGTTTTTCCCGGGGACGGAAGTTGCCTTTCGCGGCAAAAACACCAAGCTTCCGGAGATACCGAGTATCCCCTCCACCCTCGATGCGCTGATAAAAGTGCTTGCCGACGTCCCCGTCCAGGATTTGGCCGCCTCCAGCCTGCGTATCGTTCAAGGCATGGATAAGTTGGTCAACTCCCCCCAGTTGGCGGCCATACTGGCTAACCTGGAATCACTAACCGGTACGCTGGACAAGCGCTCCGGGCCACTGGCGGACTCACTCCAGCAAATCCTGATCGAGCTGCATGATCTGGTGGGCCGAATAGGGCGGGTAGTGGAACATCAGTCCTCCAACCTGGACGATGTTAGCACGGCGGCCCGGGAGTTTATGCACAAGCTGGATAGTCAGATAACGCCCACATTGGGGGATGTGCGCAGTGCCGCCGATGCGACCGAACGCGCATTCGAGCGGGTCGGCAAATCCGTTACCGCAGTTGATGAGCTAGTCGGCGCGGATTCTCCGCTTCGCCACGAGCTTCTTAAGCTCCTCAAGGATTTGTCCGATGCGGCGCGTTCGCTCAGGATCATGGCCGATTATCTGGAGCGGCACCCCGATGCCTTGCTTCGGGGAAAGCGTCAATAAGGAGTGCATTATGAATAGACGGCATCTGTGGCTAGGTTTCCTGCTGCCTTTGCTCATGATCGGTTGCGGTAGTCAGCCGGCGCGGTTCTACGTGCTGGAATCGGAGTCTTCCACCGTCCCGGCAGTATCGTTGCCGGAGCTGGTGCTGGGTGTGGGTCCCGTGCGATTGGCAACCTACCTGGAACGGCCGCAGATCGTAAGCCGTATCCGTTCCAGCCAACTCGAGGTTGAGGAATTTGACCGCTGGGGCGGTTCCTTGGAAGCCAACATAACCTGGGTCATGGCGGACAACCTCGCCCACCGACTGGGTACCCAGGCGGTGGTTACCTTTCCCTGGGAACGGGCGGTGATACCGCTATACCAAGTCACCGTTGATATTCGTCGCTTCGATCTCCTACGGGACGACCGCATCTTTCTCGACGCTCAGTGGAGGATCATGAACGAGGATGGCAGGCGGCTCTTGGTGATCCGGACTACCGGTGTTGAAGAGCCTGTTCTTGAGGGGACACTCGAAGGTCAGATTGTGGCTCGGAGCCGGGCGCTCGCCCGTTTGAGTGACGATATCGCAACGGCGATCCAGACGTTGATGAACAGATCCTCTTCCACCCGTTGATTCCCTGGAGCCGGATGGGGGAGGTGGGTTGGCAATGCCCCGATCCATGGATCATGGAACAGCACCTCGGTTGTCGCCGGTTGGCAGGTTAAAGTTGCCGATTCCCGGGCCGATAGTCATCTGCACAGCAGAAACACAGATGCTGGGTCGGGTTCCCCCAAACCCTGACTCTACCTGCCGCCTCCCAGGTCCCAGCGATTGGAGGCACCACCTCTTCTTCCCCGGTGCTCGTGCGACGGGATGTCAACCAGGATGACGAACGACAGCCGACGTTCCTCCACAACTCCGGTTAGCCACAACCATCGGGGATGGGCAGTGAGTGAAAGGGCGCACAGCCGGCGGCGCTCCAGCCCGCCGATTGGCCAAGGCACCATCACGGGTAGCTGCGGTTACCCACGGAGATCTTCTGAAAAATCAAATCCTGGACCAGCCCCTTTCTTATCCCGCCAGCCCGTGCTGGCGCTGCGGCTTTGCAGCACCATCTTATTAGCTATTTCCGTTACCGTTGGCGCGGGCACCGAGATTACTAAGTCGGAAGACCCGTTTGTCGTCCTTACGCAGCATGTGGCCAATGCCGGTTTGCTAGAACAGCAGGATTTTGCCTGGATTGCGGTGTCCGAGCTAATCGCGGCTTATGACAAAGTGATCGCTGAGAGTTCCCAGGAGCGGCCGGGGGCACTACGGGAGAGACGTAGGCTTTCGGACTGGAGGGCCGGTGTTAGGGCTTTCAATCGGGAGCTTTCCACCCTGATGGCAGCCCTGGAAAGCGGTGCGGACATCGAGATTCAACCCGGTGGGGCGGGGGCGGCGGTACTGTTCATCGGCGGATCACCGTTGGTGATCAGTGGGCCGGAGATCGGTGCGATTGGCGTAATGGAGCGCCGGATCATTACAACCTACTGTGTATTACACCTATGCCCCGACCTATCTCATAATTCGGACTTACCTTCCGGCGGGCCCCGGTATGTGGGAAGGGGCATCTGGGTTTTGGACAACCAACGGCCACCCCGTTACCAAACTCCCGACGGACTGACCTTTATCTTTTCCAACTTTTCATCGCGCCGGGACAAACAAGAGTTTTGCGAGGCTGTCGCCGGCGAATTGCGTTCCCTGGCCGAGGGCTTGATGCGTACCCGTCAACACGGTTTGGGCATCGACTGGGACCGATTGGACATTCGTCCGTTTCGAGGTGCTGATGGCTCTCACGTCACGGTTAACCACAACGGAGATTTCCTGCACCTCAATCTGCCCTATTTGGAACGTACAGATCTCCTGAAACGCGGAGGTATGGCCTGGGTGAAAGCTCGTGTCAACGGTCAGAAGGAAGAGGCCAGTTTTGAGCAGGCCGAGCAATTTATGAGATCGGGAAGAGGAGATTGAGATAACCTCGTACGGTGGCGATGAACACTCGTAGCGCCAGGTTTCGAGGCGGTCGAAACGGGCGGATGTCACGAGGATAGCAACTCGAAATAGTTGTTGAATCGGTTATTCGACTAGCGGCGAGCGCAGCAGAATGATCGCGATCAACACCAGCAGGAGGGCAATCCATAGAAAGATATAAAAGGTGACCGATTGTCGTGCCTGGCTTCGTTCATACCAGGTGCGCGGCCGGATTCCTTTGACCAGAAATACCATCATCGCGGACAGCAAGACGCAGATGACATTGACCGCCAGCAGCAACATTGCTCCGCTGGCCAAGGAACCCTGTCCAGCGCCTAGCAGCAGTCCGATAGTGGCGGTTGGCGGTAGCAGGGCGACGGCAACCATGACGCCAACCAGCGTGGAAGAGATGCCGGTGGTCAACGAAAGAACTGCCGCCGCGCCTGATGCCAAGGCCAAGGCGACGTCGCCCAACCCGACCGATGTCCGCGACTGAATCTCCGGACTTTCCATGGCATCCGGCCAAAACAGGCCGACGAGAACGGCCAGTCCAAAGGCGATGGCGACACCGGTGAGATTTGTCTTCAATGCCTGCCACATTAATCTGCGGTCGCCCAGCGAAGCCGCAAAGGACAGGGCAATATTCGGTCCAAGCAATGGGGCGATCACCATGGCACCGATGATCGCCGCGATATTGTTCTCAATGAGCCCGATGGAGGCGACAATCGTGGAGAGAACGGTCAGCAGCAGAAAGTTGTTGTCCAGCCGTGCGCCCCCCTCTATCTGATCGTAGAGTTCTTCCCGGGTGGCCACAACGGCGTTTCGCTTGTTCGCCTCTTCATCCTCGGGCGTGCGCTTAATCACCGTGTCTACCGGCAGGATCATGACGCGAGACCGCTCGTCCGGTCCGAGTAGGTTCTGCAGGGCGTCGATGAGCGACTGGCGGGTCTCATCGTCAACCAGCATTCGGAAACTGCGGCGTCCATCACTGTTTTTGACTCCCTTCCAAAACTCCGTGATTTGGTAGTGCTCGGCGATCCCAGCCAGTGCTTTGGAATGCTCGGTGTCCGTGATAATTTCGACAATGCGCATGGTAGGGTAAACATATCCGGTTAGCGGCAATTTGGAAAGCCAACTTGGTCCGGCGGTGGGGAAGTCTGGTTCCAGGGCTTGCGGATATCAATACTCCGCGAATTCCAATAGAGTATGCCGTCAGGCTTAATTTCGGGTGGCGAGTCCATGAATGTGGTTTTTTTCCTGCTGGTTGCTGTCGCCTTCGTTACCGCTGCCTGGCAGCAGCTGGGGGACTATTCGGGAGAGGTATCTCCCATGGATGCCCTGTCGAAGGCGATGGTTGATTCGGCAAGCGGTGCGGTGGAGCTCGCGCTGGGGCTGGTGGGGGTGATGGCGCTGTTTCTGGGATTGATGAAGATCGCGGAAAAAGGCGGGTTGCTGACCATTCTCGCCCGCCTGATACGGCCACTGATGGTGCGGTTGTTTCCGGAGGTTCCCGCCGATCACCCGGCCATGGGGGCGATGATCCTCAACTTTTCCGCTAACATTCTGGGGCTTGGCAATGCGGCCACCCCATTCGGCATCAAGGCCATGCAGGAGTTAAACCGGCTCAATCCCCGGCAGGGTACGGCTACCGATTCCATGGTACTGTTTCTAGCCATCAACACCTCCAGCATCACCTTGTTGCCCACGGGGGTAATCGCCCTCCGGGCGGCTGCCGGCTCCGCCAATCCGGCGGGCATACTGCCCACCACCTTATTTGCCACGGTTTGTTCCACGGTTGTCGCCATCATGGCAGCGCTCGCCTACCGGCGCTTCTTTCCGCTCCCGAATGGGGCGGTGGAAGAAATGGGCGAGGCCGCGGATCAGAGCCAAGAAGTAGGGCAGGACAGCGAGGCTTACCCAGGCTATCCTCCTTGGGTCTCCTGGTCGGTATTGCTTGGATTTCTGGTGTTGATCCCACTGACGGTAGTCTATGGAGAGCGACTTTCTCCGTGGATTCTGCCTGGGATAATGATGGGCTTTTTGGTCTTCGGGCTGTCCAGGAATGTCGCGATCTATGAGTCTTTTATCGAGGGTGCCAAGGAGGGATTCGAGGTGGCGCTCAAGATCATCCCCTATCTAGTGGCTATCCTGGTAGCAGTCGGGATGTTTCGGGCCAGCGGTGCCATGAATTGGTTGGTGAGCGGCTTGGGGGCAATGACCGCCCCCCTCGGGTTACCCGCGGAGGCGCTGCCAATGGCGTTGTTGAGGCCGCTATCGGGCTCCGGTGCCTATGGGGTTATGGCTTCGATCATCAATGATCCAGCGATCGGCCCGGACAGTTACGTCGGTTATCTGGTCTCTACCCTCCAGGGAACTACCGAGACCACCTTCTATGTCCTGGCGGTTTACTTCGGTGCGGTGCAGGTAAAGCGCATACGGCATGCGTTGGCTGCGGGTCTCACCGCCGATTTGGCCGGGGTGATCGCCGCCGTGGTGGCCGTTGCCTTTCTCTATGGTTAATCTCGATTCACGAGAGCGGGACTGGCCGGCGGTAAAGGAAGAAAAATGAGCGATGATTTTCAACCGAGTGACCCGGGCTACCGGGAACGGGTGATAGCGAGTTTCAATCGACAGGGGGTGATGGAAACGGCCAATGTGTCCATTGTTACCATTGCCCCCGGTTTGGTTGAGTTGGCGTTTCCTCACCATTCGCGTCTAACCCAGCAGCACGGATTCATTCATGCGGGTATTGTTACCACCGTGCTTGATAGTGCCTGTGGCTACGCGGCTTTTTCTCTTATGCCCGAAGATGCTGCCGTACTCAGCGTGGAATTCAAGATAAATCTACTGGCCCCATCCAATGGCGAGCGTTTTCACGCCATTGGAAGAGTGCGGAAGCCGGGTAGAACGATTACCGTGGTAGAGGGTGATTTTTACTCGATCATGAATGGTGAGCGCAAACTCTCTGCGACCATGGTTGGCACCATGATGGCCATTTATGGGCGGAAGGGTATCGACGGATAGTCGTCGAATCACCGGGTAGTTAGGTTGCCCGTGCGCATAGCCGCGAAGACCTGCTCCTGATGCGCAGCCCGAAGCTCCCCATAGTGGCTTTGATAGGCCCGATTTGACTATCTGAATTATGTTCCTGTATCCGTGCGGCGGAAGTGGCGAATCCAACGAAAAAGCTGATGAGTGGAGACGTCGAGTAGCGCCAGCCGCAGGGTCTTCGATGGGGAGATCGTTGACTGGCGTAAAATAAAGTCTTCCCGATTTTCGCCGCTAATAGGGCGGGCCTAACCAAAATCGATGCGGCCCCTCCGTAGTCTCCGACTCCCGGAAATCGTGCCATTCAGAATAGGGACAATACTTACCATGTCAGTCACTGCTCAGGACGTCACACTCCAAGAAGATATTTCGGCGATCGAGAAGAAACGCCGGGTGTTGGAACAGATCGTCGCCATTACCCATGCAATAGAACATCTGCAAGCAAGTTTGGATTCGGTGCTCGTTCTAGGTATGGCGTCGAAGGAGATTCCGGAGAATGCCCTTAGTCTATACAGCTCCCTTAACGAAAATCTGCGTAACTTGCCGGTCAAGAAGATTCAGGAGTATCAGAAAAATCTTGAGGCGGTGATTCGCCAGCAGCTCGACAAGATCCTGCAACTTTCCGGCATAGATTTTAATTCGGATCAAGCAATTGCGAATTTTTGTCGGAATGAAGATGTTGCGGGACACAATTCTGTAGCGCTCTTGGAGGATTTCAAGCGGACTGCTCAGACGGCTGTCTCCTTGCGGGTGCTTCTTCGAAAACGCGGGGTTCCTACCTCCGGAACGGCATTGCCGGTACCCAAGGCGGTCATTGTCCAGCAGTTGGAACAGTTGGATCGGCAAGAACAACAGCAACGTGCAAAGGTCAAGATCAAAATCGAGGAGATGCAGCAAGATATCGACAGGATGCTCGAAAACCCCACCTATCCTTCAGGAATGAAACAAATCTTGGCCAGCGCGCGCGAGAATCTGGGGAAGGATATCGAAGCCTTGGACGCGGGTGCCGCCTTGGGTACCTTGAGCTTTGTCGCAGATGTTCAGAATTTGACGGCGATTGGCGAGGAGCAATCCGATGGAGTCGAGATTGTAGCAGCCCCGGTGAAACCAGAGCGGGAGCTGAGCTTTTCTGCGACAGCGAGCCGTTGGTTGAATAGTCCGTGGGATGTTTCCTGGCAAAAAATCAAGGATTCAGGAGACTGTTAATCTCGACTGCTACCTTTCCCGGTTAGATTACAAGTCGCTTTTTTGTTGCGATAACAGGATTTCCGAGAACGGTTGCAAGTGAGAATCGGTAGCCGCTCTGCCTGTTTTTGGGTATCCGCTAAGGCAGCCAAAACTATGGAGACTTGAACCCCGCTAGCACCATCAAGCCAAGCATGGTGGCGATGACAATGGTAGAAGCAGAATAAATTGCAATGACTTTTTCTTGGGCACCAAAAACCAAGCCGTAGGAAACAAATGAGCCCAGGGTGCCGAGTCCACCAATCCATATGCTCGAGTAGATCAGTTTCGCACTCGTCCGCTCCACATGGGACTTGGCGAGCATTAACAAATAACATGCTGCCATAATTGCGATAAAACTCGCGCTGGGAATCGACCAGCTGAATGAGCTGAAATTAAAAATGTCCTGAGTTTGGGTTGAGACTTTAAATGCTTCGTTATTGGACAACGACACGTACGCCGCCCACGAGAACGCCAATGTTTGTGCTACAAGGGGTATGAGAAGCAGGGCGAGAATTGCCCTTTTCAGTTGCTTGAGCTTCAGTTCGGCCAGTGATCCGGGGACATCGATCGCGAGCACTTTGGCCAGGCGTTCGACATCTGTTTTCCAGCGCTCGTCGCTGATCGAGATAGCGTTGCGCGTGGCGAGCTTCACTAGGGACTCTGGTAGCTCATTTCCCCGGGGCATACTGCTATTTTCAACAAGCACAGGAAAAACAGGCACATTCTTTTCGAGTGCCGTCTGCACTTCGAGAGACACGTAATCTTGTGGAGATCCCGAAAGATCCTGTCGGTTGGTAACGGTGCTAAGCCAACGCTGTCCAATTAAAACGATTACCGCGCCGGCACCGTCAAGTTCCTTGGCAATCGCATGGGAAAAATCGTCACCGCCCGAGATGCCCCCCACATCCCGGAATACCCGATTAGGCCCGAAATAGGCCGCCAAACTGTCTTCAAGACGTCCAGCGTATCCTTGAGTGTCTTCTCTTCGGTAACTGATAAATATTTTGTCATGCTTGGTTTTATTGCTGAGCATGCTAGAGCTCCTGCTATCTCGGTCAACCACCCACTGTCCGGAATGTAGTCGTTTTGTTTTCCAAGCGCTAGTGCAAGCGTCGATACCAGCGGTGTATACCATTTTGGCTTCAGCGTTGAGGCATCAATACCGGTAAAAATAGCTCCTTTATCGCCATTGGTTATGATTACCAGATTGGAAACGGCGACCCGTTGTCCGCGACAGTGCGTTTGCCTGAGGTGGGTGATGATCTGTTCGACCTGTGGATTTTCAATGATGTTGGTAACGCCTTTGACACCAGCATCGAACTAATGGCCGGCATCACTTTTGACTTTACGTCCTTCGGGCTGCCTGGAGGCATCGAATACAGCGTAGGTGCTGCGCACCTTGGAATCGAAAGCGACGCGATGCTAGATCCCAACGATACAACGGCATTCGATACGACCTCGACCTTCGCTTCGACAGGTAACTTCACTGGCACCATGACGCCCATCACGGTGTGTGTCCCAGAATCCGCCACCCTTACATTGATAGGCGCCGGCCTAGCCGGTATCGGCTATAAGCGCCATCACTATAAAAAGCCGCATAAGCAGCAATCCAAAACCACAATAATCCCATTATGATACGCGCTGATGGGGTTTATTAGTGCTTTGTCTAAGTCAGCAATCGCTGAACAGCAGTTGTTAACCAAAAAGTGTTGAGCGGTGGCAATGGTTCGATCCGAAGGACAATGATCCTCACCGAGATTTCCTCTTGTCACTCTTCGTGGCATATCCCAACTGTAACTTTCCCTTCCCGCATCGATCCGCAACACGATCGAGGGTTTCCAACAGGCGATCGTCTTTCTCCTTTTTTTGCGGCAGTTCAGGGAAGTCGGCCTGCGCTGGTTCGGAGTCAGGGTGTTGCCAGTCGCTGATACCCACGCGGATGAGCCGTACCGGTTTGCGTGGCAGCTTGCCGTGCAGAAAAAGCGTCCACGCCTCTCTGAGGATCATCCTTTCGTCGTGGGTTGGAACAGTGAGCTTGTGCTGTCGGGTATGAGTCTCAAAATCTTCGAAGCGAATCCTCAGTGTCACGATCAGGCCGAGTTCAGGCAGGCCCGCGGCGCGGTCAGCTAGTCGCACGCATACCAACCAGCGGGGTCAGTGCTGTAGTCGCACGTCCCAGTTCTGAAATTGAGCAAACCTCCACGAACCGAGCTGTCGAGTTCGTCGTCTGCCGGTGTCGTCTCGGCACTCTCAGCTAGAAAATGTATTGCGGTCAACAGATCACCAACAACTGCGCTTGCGATCCCGATCGCTAGTCAGTCGGTTGTCATGAGCACCTCTGTCCCCGCGCTTGCCTCCTGATTGGATATCCGATTGGCTGAGAAAGACATTCACAATCCAAGTCAGTCTGCACCCGAGGTAGGTTCCGTTTCTCGAATCTTCGTTAGCGTCGCTTGGTACTGCGCTCTACCCACTCCTTTTATAGCTGTATTTTTTGCGCCTTCTTGATCATTTAGGTGTCAGTATTTTTAACAGTTGTGAACTGTGAAGTTGACACTTTATCGGATATCTAACTAATAAATATAGGAATGTACTTAGTAGGAATAAAACTTGCTTTAAAACACCAACCTTTATGGGCGATTGTTAGCAAGAGTCCCATGTGAGAGCCTAGACTAAAATGAGAAAGACTATTCTGATTGGGGTATTGTTACTGCTTGGTTCGGTGGCACCGGCAAGCTGGGCGACGGCGCTGTTTGAATCGAGCAGCTATGCCAAGCTGACTTACGAGGGTTTTACCGGTCCGGTTGGCGCCGGCTCGGTAGAGGTTTCTATCTTTGACCTATCGGTAACGCCGGGCGGCCATGTCAGCGCCAATGGGAATGCCTCTGGAGTGCTAGACGAGGCCGTGTCGACGGATGGGGATGGCAGTGGACTGCTGGCGGGCGAGAGCGTTGAGGTCATGTCATCGGTCAGCGGTGAGGCGGTTGACGGTGATGTGAGTGGTGCCAGTTCCGTGGGCGGTATCTTTGAGGTGTTCAATAATTTTCTGGATACGGTTACCCTTGAATTCACGCTGGCGACAAGTTACGACTTTACCCATGGGGCTGATCCCGGCGACAGTGCCACGGCCTTTCTTGAGATGCTGGTGGTCGTTTACGATTTGGCTGGCGTTGTACCCGATGCCTATATCGTGGATCTAGTCCTCGACAGCCTGCTGGGGGATCCCAGCGAAACCAGTAATGGGATCGTGTCGCAAACGCTTTTTGTGGATCTTCCGGCCGGTGGGGCCTTTGGTATCGATCTGTTCTTGACGAGCGAGGGAAGCGCGGTGGCAAAGGCGGTGGGGGTACCCACTCCGGGGGTAATATTGCTTGTCGTTCTCGGATTGGGCATGCTGGGTGTGACCCGAAGGGTTGCCGCCTAGGCAAGCCAGGGGAACTGGTCAGTAGAAGATTCTCGGATTTTCACCAAGATGCGATTAGATTCTAGAGAAATAGTGCCTATTGTATTGAAGTAGCCAACCAAAAAATTGCAATGGATTTCCGAAAGCAAGGGGGTGCCGGAAATGTCTATCCGTCAGTCTAATAAGACAACGGGGGGGTGGTGTGTTACGCCACTCCTGGCATGCAGAAGAGTATGGGGGATGGTGGTCGCTGTGGCACCGCTATGGATGGGTGCGGCAGGGTTGTCGGAGGCGGCGGTGCGGGATGTGGTGATCGCCGATGTTTCCACGCGAGCATTTTCGGTTATCTGGGTGTCTGATCAGCCGGTTACCGATACGACGGTAAGGGTTTACGCTGATGGGAATGGTAGCTCGGATCTGACCCCTGAGCTTACCGTGGAGGTAACCAGTGCGTTAATCCCATCGGCCCATGATCTGGGCATCGTCAAGGTTGATGTCTGGGGTTTACAAGCCAGCACCACCTACTTTGTCGAAACCGAGACGGATGGGCTGGTCTATCCGGCGTCTGGTCCGTTGCTCGAAGTAACCACCGCGGCCGCGGCAACGGCGGCAAATCTTGATGGGACTCCCATCGCCAATGATCTGCTGATCCACGATCTGTTAGCTCCCGATGGGGGTGCGCCAGCGAATGGTGCCTTGCTGGTTTTGAAGGTCCCTTCTTTATCCCAGTATCCCTTAACCGCGTTTGTGGCCGACGGCGTTGCGGCACCGGGCACGGTGGTCGATTTGAGTAATCTGGTTAGCGATGCAACTGGAACCAATGCCCAGGTTACGGGTGGAACCGTCATTGAGATCAGTGAGTACCGGGGGCTTTTATGTACCAACCTGGATGACCAAAAGTTGGTGCGCCTGCGGCGCGCGCCCGACCACGAAGAGACACCGGCGATCAGCGAAGCGGAGGTCCCGTCAACCTGTTTCGCACCCGGTGGAACGGCGGCGGATTTCAACTGCGACGGCGCGGTCAATCCGGTCGATTTCAACGAATTCCTGATCAAGTTTGGACTCTCCAATAACGGGGCTGTCCCCGATTGTCGGTTTAACCCGGATTTCGATCTTGCTCCCGACGGTCAGATTGATCCTGTCGACTTCAACGAGTTTTTGATCGTCTTCGGTACCACGGAATAAGTCACCCAAAGAGCCGGTGAGATTGAAGTGGACTCATCCTTCTCCTCAAGGATTTAAGCGCATGAAACAACGATTTTCCTCCGTGCTGATTCTTCAATTGCTATCAGCCGGTGTATTCGCCGAGGGCGTGTCTATCGTCCCCGCCGTGGTCGAGCCTGATGCGAACAATGTCCTACGTTTTTCGGTTGACGTGGAGGGTGTGCCGGATCCGGGCATTCGATCGTTTGCGCTTTCCCTGGCGTTTGAGAGCGATGTGGTTCAACTGCTGGACACGCAGGTGAATACCCTTTCGGCGACGCCACCCGATCCACAAAAGATCACTTGCGCGGCCAAACTGATTGATACAGGTTCTGCCGAAACGATTCTGCCCGCGGCCAATCTCATTTTGCTTGATTCAGGGATTGGTTCGTTCGTCCGCGATACGGCGAGCGCCGGCGGCATATTGGTGAGCGACAACTATTCGCCGGCCACCGACATTTCCGATTCGGCAACCCGGGTAACCTACAATGCGGGTGCGGCGGGGCCCATTGGGTCGAAACAGGTTGGCGGAGGTAGCCTGATTGAGTTTCGCTGCTTGGTAGGTAGCCAAGTTCCTTTGGGTACGGTCGTTAACATACAGCCGGATCTCTATCCGGGGCTGGATGGCGCGGTACTGCTGGATCAGGCCGGAAGCCAACCGGTTATCAATACATTCACCCCGGGAAGCATCGTGGTGGGGGGAGCGGTAAATACCCCCCCCGATGTGGATGTCATCCCGGATCAGGAGAATGAGGAAGGGGATATTGGTATTTTCCTGGCGGTCATCGCGAGCGATCCTGACGGTGATTCCCTAACATTTAGTGCTTTGGGGCTGCCATCGGGGCTGGAGATTGATCCCGTCACGGGGGAGATAACCGGTTCGTTGGATTTCACTTCGGCTGGCAACTATGGCGTGACCGTCATGGTAACGGATGGGACGGCTACCACGGATCGTAGCTTTAATTGGTTGGTGACCAATACCAACCGGATGCCGAGCATCAGCTCTGCCCCGGTAT
>JAGRGP010000134.1 GCA_020445415.1 Gammaproteobacteria bacterium
TGCACGTTTTTGCCAACATGGTTCAAATGGAGCAGGTTCTGGTGAATCTTATCGGCAATGCGATTGAGGCGGTGGATGGTTCGCCTAATCCCATTGTCAGCATTGAGGTAAAAACCGGTAGTGACGGGAAAACCGTCTGTATAGCGATAAGGGACAATGGCGAAGGCATTCCGGACGATCTTCTGGAACGTATTTTCGATCCCTTTTTCACCACCAAGGAGAAAGGCAAGGGTTTGGGTCTGGGGTTGTCGATCTCAATGCGCATCGTCGATGCGATGGACGGAAGGCTGACGGCACAGAACCACCCTGGGGGCGGCGCCCTTTTTACCCTGGCGTTACCCGCGACAGCGCCATCGGAGGCGTCGATAAAGCTTGCGGCCCACACCTATTCCGAGGCAACTTGAGCGTGATGAGCAATCGGGGAAAAGTTCTGTTTGCAGACGACGAAAAGCATATCCGCATCGCCAACCAACAGACCCTGGATCTGGCCGGTTTCGACGTTCAGTGTTTCAGTAGCGCCGAACAGATTTTGCCCATACTCTCATTGGAGTGGTCCGGGGTAGTGGTCTGCGATATCAGAATGCCGGGAATGGATGGGCTGACACTGCTGGCGGAAGCCCAGAAGATCGACCATGATCTACCGGTAATACTGATTACCGGGCACGGCGACATATCAATGGCGGTGAGCGCCATTCGTGACGGTGCTTACGACTTCATCGAAAAGCCGTTTGCGCCGGCCAGACTGGTTGAGACCGTGCGGCGGGCCATGGACAAGCGTAATTTGACCCTGGAAAACCGTAACCTGCGCACGGAACTGCAGGCTCAAAGTGTGCCCGGTCCGCGTATTATCGGTAACACACCAGCCATACAGCGACTGCGGGCCACGGTTGCCCAGATTGCCGACACCAAAGCCGATGTGCTGTTGCTGGGGGAAACCGGTACCGGCAAGGAGTTGGTTGCCCGTTCGCTGCATGAACACTCCTCCAGACAGGAGCATAACTTTGTGGCCGTCAACTGCGGCGCGGTGCCGGAAAACCTGATGGAGAGCGAACTGTTCGGACACGAGGCGG
Organism: Gammaproteobacteria bacterium; assembly: GCA_020445415.1. Classification (GTDB taxonomy): domain Bacteria; phylum Pseudomonadota; class Gammaproteobacteria; order Chromatiales; family Chromatiaceae; genus HKST-UBA178. The sequence goes on from JAGRGP010000134.1 coordinate 1,071, forward strand.
GGGCATTTACCGGGGCCAGGGAGCGGCGAATCGGAAAATTTGAACATGCCAACCGGGGAACGCTGTTTCTGGATGAGATCGAGAGCATGCCTCCAGCGGTCCAGGTCAGACTGTTGCGGGTACTGCAGGAGCGGGAAATAGAACGCATCGGCTCCAACAGACTGATCGCGCTCGATATCCGCGTGATTGCCGCCGCGAAAGAGGATCTGAAGCAGCTGGCTGCAGGGGGCGGTTTCCGGGAAGATTTATACTACCGGCTCAATGTCGTGGTGATTGATATACCGCCATTGCGCGAGCGACGTGAAGATATTCCCCTGCTGTTTCATCATTTTCTGTTGGAAGCCAGTGCCAGATATCAGCGAGAGGCGCCCCCGCCGGGTTCCGACACGCTGCAGGTTCTGCTTGCCTTTGACTGGCCGGGTAACGTACGCGAACTGCGTAACATGGCCGAGCGGTATGTCCTGTTGGGGGAGAATTGCGACTACAGCCTGGAGCAGCTGCTACATGGCGCCAAGGGGGATGCTGCCAATACCTTGCCGGCGCAGGTGGAGTGCTTCGAAAAAAGTCTGATCGAGCAGGCGCTGGCCAATTACAACGGAAACATCAAAGAGACCATGGAATCTCTGGGCGTCCCGCGCAAGACCCTGTATGACAAGATGCGCAAATACGGCCTGGACAAGACAAACTACAAATGACCGGCGGTGCCGGTGATTTCAGCCGGGCTGAGCGGATTTCCATCTCGGGTAACACTCAAAATGGGTGGATTTCCGCCAGTTACAACTGAAACGGATTACCCGTCTTATTTATAACCCACTGAAAGTCAAATAATAGTTATTAATATTTTCGTACTCCGAGAAGTGGCCTCCCGTTTGCAGACTCA
>JAGRGP010000135.1:0-12294 GCA_020445415.1 Gammaproteobacteria bacterium
ACCGGCATGTTGGAGGTGTTGGCGACCAGCAGCGTGCGTTCCATCAATCGGCGGCCGGTATGGGGGTCCTGCAATTTAGGGAAGGTCTCCAATACATCGACCAGTTCGTTGCCGCGTTCTCCACAACCCACGAAGACGACGACGTCGGCGTTGGACCAGCGGGCAATCTGTTGCTGTACCACCGTCTTCCCCGCGCCGAACGGACCGGGAACCGCTGCCTTGCCTCCCTTGACCAGCGGGAAGAAGGTATCCATGATTCGCTGTCCGGTAATCAGTGGGGCAATCCCGTGATCCCTGCGTTGGTAGGGGCGTGGAATACGGACCGGCCAATGGTGAAAGAGCCGCAGCTTGTGGCTGTGGCCGTCGGTCTGGCGGATGCGGCCAATAGGATCCTCCAGCCGGTAGTCGCCTTCGGGGGCAAGCTCCAGCAATTCTCCCGATTGGTCGGGAGGCACCAGGATCCAGTGCTTGATCGCTTCGTTCTCCTGGACACTTCCCAACAGCGCCCCTCCGGAGAGTTGTGTACCGGTCTCAAGGGATGGGTGAGGAACAAAATGCCAACTCCTGTCACGGTCCAGCGCTGGGAATACCAATCCCCTGGGCATATGGTCACCGGCCCGATTGAATATCTTTTCCAAGGGGCGTTGAACGCCATCGAAGATACTGCCCAGCAAACCCGGTCCCAACTCCACCGAAAGTGGTCGTCCCAGCCCCACGGCAGGCTCACCCGGCGCTAACCCCTCGGTAGATTCATAGGCCTGGACAACGGCCTGATCGCCGTCGAGGGCAATAGCTTCCCCAACCAGACCCAGATGGCCGATCTTTACCTGCTCACCGTTACGGATACCGGGCAGCGAGATAGTGACGATAGGACCGTTGATCTCACGGATTACACCTGTGGCGCGCGCGTCGTTCATGTCTTCAGTGACCTGTCTCTGCCATCCGGGAGTAGTCGTTCGACAATGACTTGGTGCAGACGCGCTCGTAACCTGTGGAGCCGGCCCTCGAAGGTATTGTCCAGTCGGATTCGATTGTCCTCGCTATGCACGAGGACGCCGCCCACGGTATCCAAGGTTTCGTGGGATAACGCGATCGGTTTTTGACTGGTGTTGGTGCCGGTTAACGTATCCCAGACTGGGGCCAACCACTCTCTGTCGCGGGCGTTAACCTGGGCGACCAGCGACGGACATTCTATGGTTTGCGCGCTGTTTTCCAAAAGCTTCACTAGGAATTCCAGATACTTGTCCCGGTCCGCGATTAGCTGCTTCATGCGATCCACCAGCCGTTCTTGAATTTCCTCCACCAGATTCCATCTCAGAAGATCCATCTCCTTCTGCAGTTTGAGTTCGTTGGCCTGCACCATGCGGCGGTAGATGCGGTCCGCTTTGGCCTTTGCCATGAGTACCTCCCGCTCTTCCCGCAAGTGAAGTTTTTCGCTGGCGTCCCGCAGGATAGTGTCCCGGCTGCGTTCCGCCCGTTCGCGATATTCACCGGCTAGCCGGTCGGCACGTGCCAAGATGGCGTTCTCGAGTTCCTTGACTTGATCCATGGCTTAAACTCGCTGGGTGATTCCGGCATAACCCATGAGGGGTTGCACGCGCGCATCGATGTCGGAATGAAGATAGTCAGGGCTATTCAAGGGGGGGACTTCGGTGATCACAATGCGGCCACCTTCCCGGCGTACCCGCTCGAGTAACCTCGAGCCCTGTTTAATCAGTTGACTATCGACGATGATGAAGGCGCTGGCCCGGGTATCGAGCAACTCCCCCAGGATCCGGTCAAACTCACCGGGGGCCGGGTCGGGCCAGGTCTGGAATCCGATTAACTGAAATCCGTCACTGAGGGCCGCGTCTCCGAAAAAAAGCATCCGGGTTGGGCCAATCCGTGTTTGCTCTCGCATGGTCGCCCCTCCGGATCAGAGTTTATCCAGAAGCAGAATACTCATCACCAGCCCGTAGATAGCGATGCCTTCCGCCAACCCTAGATAGATCAGTGTCCTGCCGAAGATTTCGGGTTTTTCCGCCAAGACCGCCAAGGAGGCAGCACCGATCGGACCTACCGCGATGCCCGCCGCAATGGTGCTCAGGGCGGTGGGAATCCCGATACCGATTATCGCCAGTCCAGTCCCGATGGAAATCTCGGCGCCTCCCGTGGTGCTTTCCGTTGCCGCTAACACGTCCTGAAACCCCATGAATATCAGTGCTGCCTGGGCTCCGGTGAAGATTAGCAGATTGGTACCCAGTGCCGGCTTGAACCAACGCGATCCGCAGCGGGCACGCTGGGGAGGACCAATGTCATAGTAAATCCCGGCGGTGATGAATCCGATGATACACAGGGTCATCAATCCTAATAGCCAATACATAGCAGGCTCCTTGTGTGAGTGTAGAAGTGGGTGGTTTGATGGCCGCCTCTCATGGTGTACCCCCGAGATTGAGGCGGAGAGGTTTGAATTCCCGGCCGTCACCCGAATAAAACCGCGAGAAACCCTCGTAGTATTCAAGGCGCAACGCCTGAATTGTGACGATCGCCCCTTCTAGGATGAGAATGAAGAGGTTCCCCAGGATCACCATCAACACCTGACCTTGGGTACTGTTCATCATATCGGCGAGCGTAAAGACGGCGATCGCGAGGGCGACATGGTTCAGACTGAAGGCGGCCACGCGAAGAAATGAGAGGGTATTGGAGATGTAGCCGGTTATCGTCTCAAAGGTTTCGACTACCGCTACCAGCATGCGCTCGCCAGCGGATGCTTGTGTTTCCGTTAGTTTATAGGCCAGCACAACCGCCAACGCGAGGATACTGACACTGGCAGCTGGCACCCCAAAGCTACCCTCCCTGTACAGGTTGTAGATACCGTACAGGAGGCTGGCGTAGAGCAGCGTGCTGACGACGCCGTTTGAAGCAAAGATGGCACGGGTCAGATCGCCTTGAATAAACCGGTTGTAGATGCTGACGAAGCTAATCAGCAGAAGAAACCCTATGCCCCACATCAGGGCTACCGAGAGCATATAAAGCGGATCGGAGAGTGGCGGCAGCCACAGTGCGTGAAAAAGACCCTCGTAGCCGAATAGGCTGCCGTAGAAAATGCCGAATAGCGCCGCTGAGAATCCGATGCAGATGGTAAACAGGGTGAAACTCTTCAGTTTCCTGCGCGCCAGCCAGGCGGCCAACGCGATAGTCAGGCCGTGCCCGACATCACCGAACATCATTCCGAACATCAAAATGAACGTCACCGCGAATATGGCGGTTGGATCCACCTCCCCGTAGCGCGGAATTCCGTATTGTTTGACCAAGGTGGCAAAGGGCGCCATCAACCGGTTGTCGGGCATATAACTCGGTACCAGCGGCCGCTCTTCCGGAAGGGGGTTGCGGACCTCGATATGCAACGGGTTGGAGAGACCGGCCACCAGGGCCCGCTCAGTGCGCCTGACGTCCCGGGCGGGTATCCAGCCGGAGATGACAGAGGTGTAGCCTCCGGTACGGACGGCGGTATCAAGCCGTACAAAGGGTTCCGCCATCACCAGGGTTCTCTGGCATTCTTCCAGCCTTTCCCGGATCTCGCTGGCGAACTGCCGTGCGATCTCCCGTTCCCGATTCGAGGCCTGCTTGAGCGCCAGTCGACGTTTCTGCAGTTCGATGCGGACCCGGCTGGGTTCGCCCTGGAGTTCCACGGGAATAGTCAGCGGCCGAAATCCCGCGGTATCAAGCACCGAGCCGAGCTCGCGCTCGCGCTCGCCTTTAGGTCCGACTACGATAACGTGAACCATCTCGTCGTGCTCTAGATAGGGAAACAGCAGGTAATTAGCCAATGCAATGGCCTCTTTGAGTTGCCCAACATGGGTGCGCGGTATCATGCCCAGCCGGATATCCAGAAACATCCGCTCTCCCTGCAGGAGACCAAGGTCGATGTTAAGTTCACCGAAATTACCGAGCGCTTGCTCCAGTTGGTCCAATAGCTGTTGTTCTTCAGACTGGTGACGGAGGTTTTCCTCGAATGTCGAACAGCGGTCCCAGGTCTCGCCCAGCCATCGATCGGTCTCTTCCAACTCGTCCTCGCGCACCACATGGAGCTCGTTGAGGGCGACCTGAGACCCAATCCGGACATGGCCGGAGATCTTTTGCAGCCTGGAGACGGCGCGGTGATAGAGCTCCCGGAATCGCTGACCGGGAATGGAGCGGTACTGGCTGTCGTGGAACGGCCGATAGTCTGGCCCAAATACCTGCAACTCTGCCAGGATTAGAGAGACTTGGGGGAGGTCTTCCGTCATGACTTGCAGCAGTACGTGCTTCATGGGTTGCGGGCTAAACATCGACGGCCCCGTTGTCGCGAAGCTCGGCTTTCACAGGCGTGCCCCCCAACGCCGAACGAATCGTTTGCTCCGTGAATCCCAACACCTTTCCTTGCAAGATGGCGTAAAGATGTTTCAGATCCATTTCCCGCAACACAAGGTAGGCGAGCGAGCGGGTGACCGCCGAAGCGCTGAAGCGCACGTCATGATGGGCCTGAGCGGCCGTTATCCTTTCCAAACGCCACTCCAGGTCAAGCAGATCGCCGACGCCCGCCAGCGGTTCACTCAAGCGCCCAGGTAAAGCCTCGATCACTTGGGGGAACGTCTCAAGATTGACCAGATCCAACAATCTGTCCCGATGTAGGTGATGGCCAAAAGGTACTAGCAGATAGTAGGTTTCCGAAGGCGCCAGGCCGTAGTTGAATCGATACCGCAGCAGCCAGCCCAGATTTTGTTGGTCGATTAGTGTGCCAACCAGGGAGTGCAGGGCAGAGCGGTCGGCCTCCCCGATTCGCCTGATACGTCGTAGCAAACCTAGGTAGTAGCTACGGTCGATAGCGGCATCCAGAGAAAAGGACTCATTCTTCTCTTCGTATACCTGACGTGCCTGACGGGCAATATCCGCGTAGTGGCCCTGTTCCAGTTGCCGGAGCAGTTCCAGGACGTTCTCGGTACGCAACAGTTGGTCGTGTGGCAAGCTTATCAGCGCCGGAAGGTCAAACAGATTTTGTTCGACATCGGCGAACGAATGCCCCTGAAGCTTACCCCGGATCAGTGCCTTGAGATTATAGAGCTCGAACTTGCGCGCCCAATGCATCAGGATGTCCCGGCCCTCGCCCGCGAGGGGGCGCAGCAGCACACCCAGCTCCTGCATAAGGGTATGCATGAGGGCGCGTTCCACGGCGCGATTGATAGCGGACTCGGCACCGGGGAGGACGGCCAGGCTCTCCATTCCAAACTCTTGGTAAAGGGTGTCAAGGGAGCTTTCCAAGAGCTGTTGCAGACGTTCCGGAGAAAACAGCTGCTTTGCCAGAAGTGCAGCCCGGGTCTTTAGGTAGGTATGGGGGGCAGGGGATGGCATGACCGAGGGGTGCTAGTCGTCTGCCTCGGGATCCACCAGCAGACTGAAGGCGGCCTCTAGCGCCTCCAGCTCCCGTTCCTCGGCCAGATCGCGGAGTCGCTTATGGCGCTCGTCGTAGCGCCGTTTAAGTTCGCTGTTTGCCTGTGCGGCGCGTGCCTCCGCTTTCTCCTGAAACGACCGGTATAGCTCGGGTATCCTAGCTTCAAAACGGGTTTCTTCGGCGCGCGCCTCGAGGATCGCTTCTTGTATTATCCGCTCCTGGGCCGCTTCAGCCTGACGGGCGATCTGTTCGGCGCGGACTTCGGCCTCCAGCAGGCGTTTTAGTGTTTCATCCATCACTCGGCACCTTGCTTCCCAGTCGAGAAGTCTTACTGCGGTGGAACAACGGTTATACTCTAAAGTATAAGTATATCCGCCGTTGCTTATAAGACCTATGCCGCAGATCAGTTGATCTGGAGATGCCCGCTTCGACTAAACCACTTAATGTTTATAATCAATAGATTACTGATATCCATGGGGTACTGGAGCGAGTCAGGGCGACTGCGACTATATAGCCTACGGACAGTATGGCGAGGACCCCGAAAACGGTACGTGAGCGCCGCGTCCGGCCGCGCCGGAGTGCCATAGTTCCTAGCACGATGTAGATCAACAATGCCACCAGCTTAGCCGTTAGCCAGGGCGTGGTAAACGGGTATTGGTGGCTCATAATGGCCATGGAAAGGCCGGCTGCGAGAAGCAGCGTATCATTAACCACGGACAGGATCCGGACCTCGGTCTTTCCAGTCAACTGGGGTCTGCGCAGCATCCAATAGAAACGCAGCACAAAGAAACCAATGGTGAATATAACGGTGGCGACATGCAGTTGCCGGAGCCAGTAATAGGTCATGATGGAAGCGCGGCCGGTTGGGTTTTCTTGGCAAGTTACGCAAGATAGCGCAGGGGGGAATATAGTCAAACTTTCTCCCCGACGAGGTGGAAGTTGACGATTGGAGTCCGGGTTGTTCGATATCCCGGCCGGTTAACGGGTTTTAGGACGAACGGTCAGAGTGATTTTAGGTTGGGGCTACCGGGTCCTTACGCTCTTCCTGATAGGATACGATTTCAAGAAAGCTCTGAATGGATTTTGCTGAGTGGCGAATGGTATCAAGAGATATTTCTCGCTCTCCGGCAGATCGTTCCACCGCAAGTTTTTCGGCCTCATTGATGATGGTTCCACTGAGGTTGTGCACTTCCTGGTATTGATTGTGAGCGAGTTGGTAGCGTGCTTCGATTGCCGCGAGCAGCTCCTTCTCGGCCTCCGCCAACTCTCCTTGATGCAGTTGGTCGCCAGTTCCCTCCCGAAGCACCTGTTCTAGTCGCTGGCAGGCTTCCGCCTCCTGCATCGATAGCTGCCACCAACGGATGAATCGGTCCCGGTGGTCGGCCATGGTATTTACCGACAGGGCCATCGCGTTGACCTCATCCCGACCCTTGGCGACCACGGGCATGCGTTCAGTGGGGTCTTCATAGGCCAACCGGTCCAAAATACCAGCCATTTTGCGCAACGGCCGGGAAATATGCCGCGTGATGGCCACCGCAAGGAAGATACCGAGCAGGGCGGCAATCGCTACAACCCACAACATGAGTCGCTCATTCCTCTGGGAACGGAAGTTTATCTCTGATACCGCCTCGGCTGCCGCCTGATTGGCGATATCCACGTTGTTTTGGGTCAGCGCGGAGATTTTGGAGACGGTCTTCTCCATTTCTTCAGTAAGCAGCTCGATCTGGTCGTTCTGGTCGACCAAGGCTAGAAAGTCCCGCTGATAGTTGTCGAGTAACCGCCTGAAATTCTGTTTGTCCTCATCTGGGATCTTGGACTCTTCGACCCGGTTGTGCAGATTCTGCAGCTCTGCTATCGCCATATCCACGTAACGTTTGTCACCCCGGAGCAGGTAATCCTTCTCCCTTCTTCTCAGCTGCAGGATACTGGCTTCCAGATCCGGAACATAATGCTGGTTGAGTAATGCTTCGATACGGTGGGCCACATCTCTGAACAGCCCTTTACCACCGGCGATGTCGCCGCCTCTCAGGGCAATCAAGGCATAGTCTTCAAAAGCGTCTCGGTAGGCAGTGGCTTCACTCAGCAACTGCCGCTTGACCGCTTCCTGTAGATCGGTTGCCAACACCTTTTCCTGAAACTCCTGCACCAGTTTTTGGACTCGGCTGTGGTACTGATCTTCCCGCCTCAGTCCCAGATCTTTCTCGCTCCGCCGAATTTGCAGCAGCTGTAGATACAGTGCTCCCACCTTGTGCTGCCCCGCCATGGATTCCAATTCATGTACCGCATCGCGGAACGCCCCCTGCAACCCCAGGTCATGGTTGAGCCCCATGGTTTTCCATGCCCTGACAACGGCCTGGAAATCGCTCTGGTAGGTTTGTAAAAATTTGGAAAGCTGTTCGGCGGTTAAAGCCGATTCCTGATCGATCTGTCCCAGTTTGGCGATTCCGGCAAAGGCCTTTCCGATCTTTTCTTCGACTGCATTTGCACTGCGTTCGTCGCGCTGCAGTAAAAACTCCTTTTCCGCGACCCGCGCGCCGAGGATATCCTCCATGATCTCGTGTGCACGGCTCTCCTTGGCTTCGAACAGGTTTTGCAGACGCTGGTAGTCTTCCAGTGTGCTCTGTAAGGTGCCATGGTATTGCCAGATGACGCCAAGAAACAGCAAGCCTACGAAACCGAACCCAAACCCGATCTTTTCACCGATAAGAAATCTGGCAGTTATTTTTTCCATCGTTTTCCCTTTACGGCTCGGCTGTGGGGGTCTGTATTACACTCGCTCGGATAGTCTCGGCGGCATGTATATTGGTGCGACAAAACCTAAGCTATCGCAGTAATGTTACAGTTATGAGTCACCGATGAAGTAAAAATTACTGCTCCCGATGGGAGCAAAGCACAGATGGCGGAGCGCTTGTCGCAGGGGCGCCAAGCGTAGCCAGGGTGGTTGGGGTACCAAAGGAGGGGCGATGAGTCCGGCATTCGGATGTATGACGGTGGGGATCGTGCATTCCCCGTTCAAGGAGAAGTTCGGGATTCCACGGCAACCCGGCCTGGTGCCCCAGGCGGCAGGCATCTTGGAGTTGCTTCCGCCATACAATTGCCCGGAGTCGGTATCCGGATTGGCGGACTACTCCCATATCTGGATCCAGTTTTGGTTTCACCAGGTGGAGCAAGGCGCGTGGCAACCCAGGGTTAGGCCACCGCGACTTGGCGGAAACCGGCGGGTGGGTGTATTTGCCAGCCGTTCGCCGTTTCGGCCCAATCCGATTGGCCTGTCGGTGGTGAAGTTGAACGAGGTGAGGTGTGAGGGAGGAGCGGTGACCCTGGCGATTTCGGGAATCGATATCCTCGATGGCACACCGGTGCTCGATATCAAACCGTATGTGAGCTATGCAGACAGTATTCCGGATGCCCGCTCGGGGTTTGCACCTACAGCGCCGGATGAGGCGCTGCGGGTGGTGTTCTCGGCTCATGCCGAAAGGCAAATCCAAAGTCGTGGGGATCTGCCAAAACTTCGAGAGTTGATTGTGTCCCTGTTAACTACAGATCCCCGGCCAGCCTATGTCGAGGACGGACGAAAGGAACGGGTTTATGGAATACATCTGTACGATTTCGATCTTCGCTGGCGGGTTGAGAACCGGGAGGCGCTGGTCCTGGAACTACTTCTCCGCTGAGATATAGCAGATCCAACCCGCGTCCGCATCGCCTTCGATAACTGGCTGAAAGTCGCCATCGGGCTCGTCGTTGTCATCCCATCCCTGCCAGTAAAAGGTGATATTACGGAATCCCGCCTCTACCAAGAGTTCACGTATCTCGGGAAGGGTCCAAAGCCGCCAGTCGTAGCTGAAGGCGCGTTCTATTCTCGACCCGTCCGCGAACCCGAAGTGGATATGGCACAGTAGCGTGCCGCTTACCGGTTCGTATTTCTCCTGTTCCCAGATATAAGTAAAACTCTCCTTTGCCGCGATCTCGCGCTCCTCCTCTATCTCCTTGAATGAATCATAGCCACCGTAAGCATCAAGAAAGAGGATCCCATCCTTAGCCAAGGCCTTGCGAGCCTTGCGAAAATAGCGTTTTAGTTGCTTGCGCTCCTTGAACAGCCAATAACTGAAGTTCATGGCCGAGATGATGTCGGGAGACCGGGTCTTCGTTTTCAGAACATTGCCTCGGCGAAGCTGTAGCCGTTTGCGCTGGGAGGGCGTGAGTTTGGAAAGATTCCGTACCCGGGCCCAATCGAGCACCTCTTTATTAATGTCCACACCGATGGCGCGATGACGCTTTTTCCGCCGCACCCATTCGCAGCATACCGTCGCCGAACCACAGAAGTCCTCGCGCAGCAGCCGGGCTCGCTTGCCACGGATTAGCCGGTAGCGGTCTTCTACGAAATCGATCTCCGATTCTGCAAATTGCACAGATAATTCATACAATTGGTAACGGTCTGCACGACTGGCCTGGGTTATCTTGGAAGACTTTTTGCGGGTTGTCACGATGGTCGCCATCTCTCAATGCCTATGGGATCGGTTCGGGGGTCAATATACCCCAAAGACCCGCTTAGGGGGAAAGGGATACCGCATTGTATCAGGCCGTTTGCTGATTGCGCTTGTGTAGCTTCTGTTATACCCTTTCGCGTCTCGCATCTGGAGAGGTGTCCGAGTGGTTGAAGGAGCACGCCTGGAAAGTGTGTGTACGTTAATAGCGTACCGAGGGTTCGAATCCCTCCCTCTCCGCCATATATCTTTAATAAAACAATGAGATATAAGGTTTCTAGTCCTTCGGTACGGGTCTCAAGAGAAAAAATCTATATTATTCAATTGGATAAGAGTTCTTCCAGGAGCTATAAACTTCAGTTTAAGGAAAAGTTGTCACACTGCGTGCCAGACTATACCAACCCACACCAACGGTAGTTGAATCTCATCTGTCGATGGTTGAAGCGCCGTTAGCCATAGTGGCTATTCCAAGAAATTCTCGTTTTCATTTTTCCAATTTCCCATAGCGCGATAGCCGACAAGACGTTACTCATACATTCTCGCGAGTATCGGTACTTTTCTGTCCACGTAGTCCGCATCCGTACTTCATGTTTGCCGGGATGCAGTCGATGCAGCCGGCCGGCATATTGCACCAGCGTACCTTTCCAGGACACTGGCAGAGCAAGAAACAGGGTGTGGAGTCGGGCGTCATCGAATCCTTCTCCGATGTATCGTCCGGTCGCGAGAATGAGCCGCTCATCATTTTCAGGCATAGAAGCAAGTCGAGTTTCGATTTCACGTCGCGTCTTGGCGAGCGTCCTCCGCGTAGAATTGGGATTTGCCAGATAAAGCCCTTCAATCGTTCGTGCAGTTGTTCCAGGTACTCTTTGCGTTTCGTCAACAGGATGGGGGAGCAGTCTTCCTCCAAAGCCACGAGAACATCATCGACGATCTGATCGTTATGTTGCTCATCAAGTCCATAGAGTCCCTGAATGGCGATGTCGGACGCTTATGCGGGAGGTCGAAGCCGGTCTCTCGGACAACGAGCCGATGATTGAGGGAGCGTTGCGTCAGTTAGCTGCGCGGATCGACCTTGAATCAAACAGGGCCGATCTGCATGTGGATGATGGGCTGGTGACCAGGCGGCGTTGTCGCCACAAGGAGCCCGCGATTTTCTCAACCAGACTCCGCTCCAACGAACCGACCGGGAGCGGATCGGTGAATAGTTCATCGACAAGTTCCGCGTTGGTTTCCTTCATGGACTCAAAATCCAGTTCGCTAAACAACCCCTGGTCCGCGAAGTAGCGCACCAGCAGGGCATTGGGCACCTGCCAGGTGTCGTTCAATATCCCTGATTCGCTGCACAAGCGCGCAATGCAATATGCCTCCACCATATCAGTCGCCGCAAAGAAGAGAGGAATTGACGACGAGCTGATCTACGCGATCGTCGAAACGAAAGCAATTTCAATCCAAAGGTGAAGTCGCATATCCTTGCTTACGTGTAAAGAACCTGTATGCAACGGGCAGCGGCCGATGTCCGGTTTTCCACGCCGAGCTTGCGGAATACGGTTTCCAGGTGTTTGCTGACGGTTCGCGGGCTCATCTCCAGTATCTGCGCGATCTCACGATTGGTTTTTCCCTGCGCCAGCCAGTAGGAAACTTCGGCTTCCCGTTCCGTAAGGCTAAATTCCAGCCTGATGGCTTCGATAGCACCGCCCTCGGAGAGGTCGATGATCTGAAACAGGAATTCCGTCGGCGTCGAGCGGGCGAGGAACTGTACCTGTAACTGTATCTCAAGGCCGGTGAGTTTCAGAATACTGTTTCTCTTCGGCGAGTGTATCAGCCACTGTCTTATCTGCTCCGCGACTTTTGCTTTGCCCCAGGCATCTTCGCCAAGCGCGGAAAAAATACCGGAGGCGCGCTGCGTAGCCCATATCAGATTGCCCGAAAGATCGCTGGCGAATGCAGGCTGGCTTACTTCATCCAGGGCCCGGCGTGTACTCCTCGCGATCCTGGAACTGTTCAAATGGACCCTGATGCGAGCCAGCAGTTCATCGTGGTTGATTGGTTTTTGCAGGTAATCGGTACCGCCGGATTGAAACCCGTGGACAATATGCTCAGTTTCGCCAAGGCCGGTCATGAAGATAACCGGCACTTCGGCTAACACGGAATCGGACTTGAAGTGCTGACAGGTTTCGAACCCGTCCATCACCGGCATGACGGCATCCAGCAGGATGATATCCGGGGTTATCCGCTCGGCTATCCGGATGGCCTGCTCGCCGTCCAGCGCAACCAGCACCGTGTACCCGGCCGACGAGAGTGCCTCGTTATACATCCCAAGGGTCTCCGTGGAATCGTCGACCAGGAGAATGATTTCCTGTAGCTCGTTCATTGTGCGTGGGAAATGATGCGCCTGCAGAG
>JAGRGP010000135.1:12322-15073 GCA_020445415.1 Gammaproteobacteria bacterium
TCGGACATGTGCCGGCGGACGCATTCCACGAACTCCGGCGCGACACTTCTCGCCTCGATCCTTTGCAGGACCCTTTCCATTCCCGCGATGTAACCAAGTTCGGACATCGAGAGAAGTTCACGGCAATCGTTCCTGCATTCTGAGTTACTGAAGTCGAGGCTGACTTCACACTTGCGGATGTCCCGTTTGCTCTCCGAATTGTCGTCCATGTATTCCCATTCCAGGTCCAGCGCGGTGGAGACCTTGTCCAGCAGATTGTTATCACGGATGGGTTTCGCAATAAATCCGTCATGCGGCCTGAATTTCGGCTCCGGCCCCATTGCATGCGTTGGCCCGTCAATCGCGTCCGCGGAAACCATTAAGACCGGCTGGTTCACGCCCTCACGTCTCAGCCGCTCCAGTAACTCCCAACCATCTATGACCGGCATGGAAATATCCAACAGGAACAGGTGAATCCGATACCGGCCGACTGCCTCAAGGCATTCATAGCCGTCCTTCGCTTCGAGAACTTCGAAACCGACGGGTGACAGAATTTCACTGATCAGGCCACGATGTGACGCATTGTCGTCAACGACCATCACCGTGCGCTCTATACCTTTATAGCCCTTGATGTATCTGGTCGGCTGTGGAAGTTCAGAGACCCGGAAGACGCGTGGCAGCATCAGCGACAGTCGGAATTCACTGCCCTCGCCCGGACTGCTCTTCACCGAAAGGTTACCCCCCATGATCTCGGCGAGAAAACGGCTGATCGTCAACCCCAGCCCAGTTCCGGGGTTCTGCGGCATCCCAGGCTTACGGATACGCTCGAACGGGTGAAAGATCGTTTCCAGGTAGTCCGACTCGATACCGATCCCGGTATCCCTGATGTAAAAATCCGCGACCTCGCTGCGGTACCGCACGGTAAAGGTAATGACGCCCTGCTCCGTGTACTTTATCGCGTTTGACAACAGGTTGATCAGGATCTGCCGCAGGTGTTTTTCATCCGTAGTGATTACTTCCGGCAGTTCAGACAGGCTGACGGTTTCAAAATCCAACCCTTTTGCCGCCGCCTGGACACGCGACATGTCGATGATTTCTTTCAACAGCGTGCCAAGAGATACCTGGTCGCGGTGCATTTCGAGACGTCCGGCCTCGATACTGGAAATATCCAGCAGGCCCTCAATCAGGTTCGCTAGGTGATCACTGCTGCGCCGGATCAGGTTGATTTTTTTCTGCTGCGCATCCGAAAGGCTGCCGTCCTTTTCCAGCAACTGCGCATAACCCAGGATTGAATTCAGTGGACTCCTGAGTTCGTGGCTGATGCCGGTGAGATAGCGACTCTTGGCCTGGTTTGCCGCATCCGCGTTCTCCTTTGCCTTCTGTAGTTCCATACCGGTGACATTATGCGCAAGTATCTCGTTAGTCAGCAGGTCCGCCTGCTTGGTGGTTTCATCCAGCGCCAGTTTCTTGCTTTCCTCGGCCAGCACGAACAACCATACCAGTACGCCGATCAGTATCAGCAACAGCATGTAGACATTGAACAGCGCATTGTTCACCAGTTGGCTGACTTCCGTGTTATCCGAGCCCATCTGCTGCGACACCAGCCAGAACACCGCTGCGACGAACGCGGACAGCACACTCATCAGCGAAAGGAACTGCAGCAGCCGAGAATTGATCCTGCCAATCTGTCCGCCGGGCAACAGGAACCTACCGAATGCGGCCAACTGATCACTGACCCTAGCACCGACCTTGCAGCGGTCGTTGCAGAGTGAATCAAGCGAACAGCACAAGGAGCAGATACTTCCCTGGTATGCCGGGCAGGTTGTCATATCCTCGGTTTCGAACAGGTTACCGCATACCTCGCAGGCTGCCTCCGCGGTGTGCGCGAAATCATCTGTCGGCGGGCGGGCGATGTAATAGCGGCCCCTGGTCATCCAGGCGATTGCCGGTGCGGCGAGAAATGCGATCAGCATGGTGATATAGGATGAGAAAGCCTTGACCGCGGGGCCGAATACCTCTGTGTAGCCGAGAATACCGAACAGCGTGGCAATGCTCATCGCGCCAATGCCCACCGGATTGATATCGAAAAGATGCGCGCGCTTGAATTCGATATACGCTGGGCTGAGCCCTAGCGGCTTGTTGATCAACAGGTCCACACTCAGCGAACACACCCAGGCAACGGCGACTATCGAATAGATGCCGAGAATGTTTTCCAGCGCATGATAGATCCCCAGCTTCATCAGCAGCACGGCGATCACAACATTAAATACTAGCCAGACGACCCTGCCGGGATGGCTGTGCGTCAGCCGGGAGAAAAAATTGGACCAAGCGATCGAGCCGGCGTAGGAATTGGTGACATTGATCTTCAACTGGCACAGGATGACGAAAATACCGGCCAACGCCAGCGCCGCGGTTGGCGACTGGCTGACGTAACTGAACGCCACCAGGTACATATGGATTGGGTCACTGGCGACGGAGGCGGAGATTCCATGGTTGATCGCAAGTACGGCCAGGAAAGATCCGGCAAGGATCTTCAGTGCACCGACGATAATCCAGCCAGGCCCACCCGCAATCATCGACAGCCACCAATAGGGCTTATTCTCACGTGTGCCTGGTGGGAGGAAACGCAGGTAATCGACCTGTTCACCGATCTGGGCAATCAACGAAAACAGCACACCGGAGGCAGCGCCAAAGGCCAGCCAGTTGAAATCCTCCCCGGCCACGGGCGCGGACCCGGTGTGGCTGACCCAGGCCTCGAATGTGCTCATATCC
>JAGRGP010000136.1 GCA_020445415.1 Gammaproteobacteria bacterium
CACCGTGTGAAGGTGGCACTCTCCCACTGAGTTAATCGCCCGTGCCGATTGGATAATACGCTGCCACAAAGCTGGTAACCAAAGGAGAATCAAAGGGTGCCGGGCATGCACTATCACGAGACGCTCGCATTTTAGAGGTTAGGAAAAGGTGGGTCAATTCTTTCGGCGATTCAGGGTTTGCTCTGCTAGAATGCATCTCGATTTTGTCGATTATCAGAGTGAAAAATCAGGACATGACTATCCGTACCCGATTTGCTCCCAGTCCTACCGGATACCTGCATGTGGGAGGTGTTCGTACCGCGCTTTTCTCCTGGCTGTTTGCCCGTCGGCACGGCGGCAGCTTCATCCTGCGAATCGAGGATACGGATCTGGAGCGTTCTACACCAGAATCGGTGAATGCCATTCTCGAGGGGATGACTTGGCTTGGACTGGAATATGACGAGGGGCCTTTCTATCAAACCCGGCGTTTCGACCGCTACAACGCGGTGATCGATGACTTGTTGAACCGTGGGCTGGCGTATCGTTGCGACTGTTCCCACGAGCGCCTGAGCTCCCTTCGGGAGCAGGCTTTGCGGCAAAAGGATAAGCCCCGGTACGATGGTTTTTGCCGTGATCGAAATGTGGACGCCAATCAGCCTCACGTTGTGCGCTTTCGCAATCCCGACGACGGTGCCGTCAGTTTTGACGATCTGGTGAAAGGACCGATTACGGTCAGTAACCAGGAACTCGACGATCTCATTATCCGCCGAACCGATGGGTCGCCTACCTACAATTTGTCGGTGGTGGTAGATGACAGCGATATGCAAATCTCCCATGTAATCCGCGGTGATGATCATGTCAACAACACACCGCGTCAGATCAACATCATGCTGGCGATGGGCAAAGAACCTCCCCACTACGGTCATGTACCGATGATTCTCGGCAGTGATGGCGCACGCCTATCCAAGCGCCACGGCGCGGTAGGTGTCATGGAGTACATGACGGCCGGATACTTGCCGGAGGCATTACTCAATTACCTGGTACGCTTGGGATGGTCCCACGGAGACCGGGAGATCTTTTCCCTGGATGAAATGATTCAACTGTTTGATATCGGCGATGTAAATCGGGCACCTTCTACCTTCAACGACGAGAAGCTGTCATGGTTGAACCAGCACTATCTTAAGGAGGGTGACCCCCTTCGCATTGCCCACTTGCTTGGGTCACACCTCGGACGATTGGGGATCGATCCGGCCGAAGGCCCGGAGCTTGTTGATGTGGTCAAGGCACAACGTGAGCGGGCCAAGACCTTGGAGGAAATGGCAGAGATCAGCACGTTTATCTATCGGGATTTCGAGGACTATGAACCCAATGCGGCGAAAAAACACTTACGGCCGGTTGCCCGAGTACCCTTGGAAACCGTCAGAGCGGCCTTGTCCTCGCAGGACGAATGGAATCCGGAAGCCCTGCATCGATTGATTGACGAGGCGTCCGGAAGATTGGAACTGACCATGGGCAAGGTAGCCCAGCCTCTGCGGGTCGCGGTGGTGGGTCGGGCGGCGTCACCGGGCATTGATGAGACGCTCTTCTTGGTTGGAAAAGCGGCCTGTCTGCGGCGTATTGACCGGGCATTGGACTACATCCGTCAACGAGAAATGGCGGGTTGAACTGGAACCGGAGACCCTGTTGGTAACCTTTGGCTCGTTACCGGTAAGGCACCGATTAGAGAGTTTGGCAGATAGAGCGAATCGCGATCTACACTGAATATGAATGAACTGAATAAGAGCACCGGTAGTAATTTCATACGCCAAATCATTGATGAGGATATCCGCACCGGAAAGCATCAAGGGCGGGTACACACCCGTTTTCCACCGGAACCCAACGGCTATCTGCACATTGGCCATGCCAAGTCAATCTGCTTAAACTTCGGGATCGCCAGGGACTATCCGAACGGATTGTGTAATCTCAGATTCGACGATACCAACCCGCATAAAGAGAATCAGGAGTATGTCGAATCTATCATGGAGGATGTGCGCTGGCTGGGATTCGACTGGGGAGACCGCCTGTTTTATGCCTCGGATTATTTCGAGCAGCTTTACCAGTTTGCACTGGAGCTGATTCGGGCGGGGAAGGCCTATGTATGTGATTTGTCGTCGGAGGAAATGCGCGCATACCGGGGAACATTGATGGAACCCGGCCGGGAGAGCCCCTATCGCGACCGGGATATAGAGACCAATCTGGATTTGTTTACCCGTATGCGGGCCGGGGAGTTCGAGGATGGCGCTCGGGTATTGCGAGCCCGTATCGACATGGCGTCCCCCAACATCAATCTGCGCGATCCAACCCTTTACCGGATTCGGCACGGCGTGATCCACCATCAGACTGGCGAGGAATGGTGCATCTACCCGATGTACGACTATACCCATCCGATTTCCGATGCCCTTGAAGGGATTACGCATTCGATTTGCACGTTGGAGTTCGAGGACCACCGCCCCCTGTACGACTGGGTGCTCGATAATATAAGTATTGTGAACCACCCCCAACAGATCGAGTTTTCGCGGCTCAATC
>JAGRGP010000137.1 GCA_020445415.1 Gammaproteobacteria bacterium
TCGTGCAGGAACCGGGCCAGGAGGCCAGGTTCGTCATCAACTTCCAGAACTGCGTGGATTGCAAGACCTGCGACATCAAGGATCCCGCACAGAATATCACCTGGGTAACTCCCGAGGGCGGCGGAGGGCCCAACTATCCAAATATGTGACCCGCCGACTCCCGGACCACTCGGGTGGCTCAACCACTGTCGGTACTCGCCCGGTAAGGCCGTAGACGGTCTGATCCGTACTGGAGGTGAAGCGTTTGCACCCTAACTACCGGAATTGTCCAAGGTTCCCGAGAATAACTCGTAGCCGCATAACCCAGCTCCGCCAAGCCGGATGATCTCCAACGGACTTCAGGAATCTAGCGAGGGAACGATAAAATCCTATGAGACGGCGCCTTGCGGAAATCAATCCAAGGGTTAAGATGAACAAAATGGATTTTTAATCCCAGGCGCCTCGGGAGCAGATAAGTGACATCGCACAGGTTGACGGTTTGAACACTCGGGCATTGATAAGCCTATTACTCCTTCTTCTGACCGCTTTGGGGCTGGCCGCATGCCAGACGATGAGGGGCACAGAACCGGCGGTGGCATCCGTAAAGACCGATGCATCCGCTATTGATAGCGACAGTCTGCTGCCCCCCATCGAGCAGGTTAATTTGGCTATCCAATCGCTACAAGTCGGTGACAACGGGATGGCCAGAAAACGGTTGAACTGGGCCTTGCAGAAAAAGCCCAATCTGAGAACCGCCAAACGGCTACTGAAGCAACTTGACGCCGATCCCATCCAGTATCTCGGCAGTGAGTATTTCCCGTATCGAACCCAGCCCGGGGACTCACTGTCGGTACTCGCCGCCCACTATCTGAATGACTCGTTGAAATTTGTCATCCTGGCGCGTTACAACGGCATCGACGATCCAAGTCAACTCAAGGTGGGTCAACTGCTGAAGATACCGGGCACTCCACCCACCGCCGAAGGTCCCGACGATATCTCCGAGACCATTGTCGAAACAACAGATCTTGATGCCGGTGGTCCCGACGAATCCCTGGCTGCAGACCCCTCGCCCAACCCCGGAAATCAGGTCGACAGTGAGGCTGAAGAGCTACCTGAGCCGCTCTCCGCACGCGTGATCAACGAAGATACAGGCACGCCTGCGCTTAGCACCCCGGCCGGCGATACATCCACGGCAAAGATCCAGGTTTCTGCCCCAAATCATTCGGACGATACCTACCTGTCCGCGCAAAAGCTGTATCGCGCCGGCCGGTATCCCGAGGGGGCATCCCTGTTGGAAGGAGAACTGAAGGACGCGCAGCAGGCGTCAAGCCTGCACAACCTGCTGCTCCGTGACCTGCTGGTCCGAATCTATGAGGCTTACAGTGAGCAACTGGTGGAAAGGGGGGAAATCCGCCTGGCCAAGACCGTTTTGGAAAAGGCCCTGGCTATCGATCCACAAAACGAGAAAGCGATCGGCCAGTTACTCCGGCTGGAAGAGCGGATTGGCAATCAATGAAGACTAAATCCTGATAATACCCTGACAAGGCGTACCCGGGTGGATACCGCGCCGCGCACCCCTTCCCACAATCACAGCTCGCGAACCGGGGTACTCGGCGGTACGGGTTGAACCTCCCGTGGTCAATGGCTAACAAATCCCAAGACTGCCAGCGGCCAGCTCTGCCGAATCCGTTCGTGATAACATGCCCCCACTAACTGACTACTGGCCAGCCTAAGATATGACCGATCACGAGGATTTTGCGTCGCTGCTTGGAGAATTCGAGAAGCAACAGAACGGCGTCGAATGGCGAGAGCCCGGTATCGGAGACCCCGTGAGCGGCCGAGTGGTGTCTATTCAAGACGACTGGATATTTCTTGATCTGGGCGGTAAGGCAGAGGGAATGCTCGAGATCACCGAGGTAACCGATAGCGACGGAAATCTTACGGTCGCGGTAGGCGATACCGTTCCTACCCTGGTCAGCGGGAAGGAGACCGAAAGCGGCCGCTTGATACTCGGGCAGCGACATGCACGCAAGGTTCACGGGAGCGAGGAACTGCGGCGGGCATTTGAACAGCAGATCCCGGTGGAGGGCCGTATCCTGGCAGAGACCAAGGGGGGTGTAGAAGTCGATATTGCCGGCGAGCGCGCGTTCTGCCCAGCATCGCAAATCGACACTACCTACATCGAAGATCTCGGGTCTCTGATAGACCAGCGCATGAGCTTCCGGATCACCCGGTTCGAGGAGGGCAGGCGCATCAACATGGTGGTATCCCGCCGGGTACTTCTCGAGGAGGAGCGACTCGCCCAAGCAACCGAAACCCGAGCACGATTGAAGCCCGATGCGGTACTGAAAGGAACTGTCACCTCCATCAAGCCGTTCGGTGCCTTCGTCGACCTGGGAGGCGTGGAGGGCATGATACATATTAGCGAGATAGCGTATGGCCGACTGGAGAATCCCGGAGAAATCCTGTCGGTGGGGCAATCCGTCGAAGTCGCCGTACTTAGCATAGAAGCGACCGATAACCCCCGACACCCGGAACGGATCGCCTTATCCTTACGCGCCCTCGAAAAAGATCCATGGAGTGAAATCGAAACCCGCTACTCGGTTGGTGACCTGGTCTCGGGCAAAGTATCCCGCCTGCAGCCATTCGGCGCCTTCGTCGAGATCGCACCGGGCATCGACGGCCTGATTCACATCAGTGAGCTTGGGGCAAATCACCGCATCAGCCATCCGCAAGAAGTTGTCAAGGTGGGTGAGCAAGTGGCAGCGACCATCCTCGGAATCGACCCAGACAAGCGGCGCATCCAGCTGTCACTGGACCAAAATCATTCCACCGCCACCTCTCCTCCCACGCCGGTTGAGCACAACGCGGCGAGCAGCGAGCCGGCACGCCACGGATTCTCCAACCTAGGGGATATCTTACGGGCGACC
The DNA here is from genome assembly GCA_020445415.1 of Gammaproteobacteria bacterium. Lineage (GTDB taxonomy): Bacteria > Pseudomonadota > Gammaproteobacteria > Chromatiales > Chromatiaceae > HKST-UBA178. The sequence goes on from JAGRGP010000137.1 coordinate 2,910, forward strand.
CTGAACAAGAAAACCTGAGTCGGTTACCCATCTTCGTTTTCGTACACAGCCTCCCAGCGGACTCGGTCGCAACATGGCGGTAGCACCAAGATCTCGTGGGGTGGCACCACGCCAGGTCCAAGCCCGAAGGCATCAAGAGCGGCATATCGTTCGCAAAACTCCCAGTTGGGGATCGTTTTATCGACCACCAGACGAAAACCGACCAACCCCGGATTCATCATTGCCCTAAGCAGGTCCGCCTCGTTGAAGATTCTGTGCACCTCCCGGTCAATAAGGGCTCGGTGCAGCGGTGTCTCGTCGCCGCCACTCTCCCTGCCGTTGACATTGACCATGATATGGGTCTCCAGGCGTAACCGGGTTTCACGGTCGAGCTCCGCACCCGGCAACTGGAGCCCCCCGGCACGAATAAAGGCACTGGCAAACACCCGCGGATGCCCATCGCTCTGCATCAACGCCCGGCGGCCTTCTCGAATCGCGGACCGGATCGATAAAATCTGCTGTGGCGTATAGTTATTCTCCATTGGCACCCTCCTCATCCCTTAGCGGGTATCTTCGGCAGCTATCCCCGGCCATTCATCGACCCGCTCATCATTGTTACCGAAATCGGGAATGTGGGAAACATCTGGCCAAGCAGGTTGACCCATCATCCACATAAGCCTGGCCATTTTTATGGGGCAAGGAGGATGTATCGAGGTGCGCTGCACGGCTGTTTCAACCATCGGATAACATCAAACAAAACTTCTGTAATACTTGCATATGTTATTATATCTTATTAAATATCATCGATTTTATTTATTGTTAAAATTGAAATTCTGGTGGATACGAATGAGATCTAACGGGTAATCGCGATGCAAGCGTTTCCAGCCATCTGGGGACCAGCCAGCCGTAGCTATTTCATGGGATCGCGACCTCTGGCTGCCATCGTGAATCAACGCCATAGTCGATGTATCCACTCGCCAGAATCAATCATTCCTTAACGATTATGTCGCGAAGGTGCTCCGGTAAACCACCAACTTAAAGACACCCAGCCGCAAAACTTACGGCCCGGTAGGCGCTGGCGATCGCGACCCCTGCCCCGCAACGTTGGCGTATCCAGTCCTGGCCACCAAGCAGGATGCCGGCGGCAAACAACCGTTCGCTGATGGGCCGCCCCGATTCGCTGATGGGCCGAAACGCCTCATCGACCCGAATTCCACAACGATTAATTGGGTGACCACGGAGATCGAAGTAGTCTTCCCGGTACCAGTGGTCACGGCTCTCGGGTTGGCTGACGGGAATCCCTAGCAACGTTTCCCGTACACGGTGACGGTCCGCCGCCAGGCCGCCCGACAAGAACCGACCAGTGGCGAGAATCACCGTCTCGGCCTCAATCTCCACCTTGCCATAGCTGTCGTTGAGATGGAGTCTGGCCGTTGTCTTACCCAACTCCAGGCTTTTCACTTTTTGTTGGGGAACTAGCGTAAGACCGCGAGCTGGGAAGGCCTGTTCAAACATCTCCCGCAGACGAATCCCGGGAACCGCTGGAGGCATGGTAGGGATCTCGAACAAAGTGAAGCCGGTCAACCGTTCCAAGTCGCGGTGCACCCGATCCGGCCGATGAATGCCCAGGATGGCGGGCAGCCCAATGTATTTTGCGTCACCGGCCACCGAACGGATGATCCCGGCAAGTTGTTGGCGATGGGCCGGTGCTTCGAGGGCGCGCGCCATGACTTCGGGGAAAACCCGAACTCCTGCATCCACACCGGGAAAGATAATCCGCCGAGACCGCAGATTTGGCCAGCTGGCACCCGCATTGGCAACCAATTCACGAGCACTGAATCCATCCAAGCCAGCAATATCCAGGATTAAAGTCCGATCGCCCGCGGCGGCCGCCGCGATTCCGGCAACCATGGTCCGCGGCATACACAAGGTAGGTTTACGGGTTCCCGCGGGAGTCAATCCCAACAGGTTGCGATCTCCCGGCGGAGTATAGTCCACCCCCATTTCACTCAAGGCCTGAGTAAAACCGAAAAAAGCGTCCCGGATATCCTGATCGCTAATTCGGGAAAGGGGATGGTCCGGTTCCTCCTGCCGCAAAGTCGCCAGTCCGGACCAGGGATTGTCGAGCAGCCGGTCGCCGTGCCACCCAAGTAGATCGAGATAGCCCGTGGTGTAGGCGATTGCCCCAGTGTTACCGACCTGAGCAGTGCGGATACCCCGCTGCAGGGCGAACACGCTGGCGGCAAACCCCGCCAACCCGGAGCCGATTACCGCCAAACCGGTTCGGTACTGCCTGGCCTCCTGAATCATTCCTGTCCCACCCCGGGAACAGAGCCCAACCCAGAGGCTAGGTCGTCTAACCGGTCAAGCCCCATCAAACTGCAGTGCAGCGCCTCGGCCAACTCCATCTGCGGCAACTGTTCTCCCCACAATACCGGCCTGACGCCACGAAATCGCTCACTGACGAACTCCCGGGCCCGAACCAACCCTTCGTTGGAATCGTAATGTCCTAAATCGTAGAGATAGGAGGTAACGCGCAGGCTACAGAAAGCCCCCTGACAGGCACCCTTTCCCACTCGACTGCGCAGCCCTATTGCCTGTAACTCCATCGGCTTTTCCGCCCCAGGGGCAGTCTCCAGGATGGCATCTATCGCTGACTGGGGTACCATCTCGCATTCACAGAGAACGGCATCGGTCGGATCTTGCCGTTGATACCAGTAGCGCGCCGAGAACCCAGGTTTGGTCCACCGGACCCCGTCTCCCGTGGGCAAGGGTTCGAGGGCGGTTTTGCAAGACTCTTGGTTACCCAAGCGGCTGGCAACCAGGTCACCGGTTCGCTCCGCCATCAGCCGAAAGGTGGTCAACTTACCGCCGGTGATGGTGGCAAAGTTTTCCAAGCCCTGGCTTTCATGATCAAAAAGGGTGAATCCTCGGCTTGCCTGGCGCCCATCCTGTATCCCTTCCGCCGCTTGCACCAACGGCCGCACACCGGAAAACGCCCGGATGAAACGGGTCGTAGCCAGACCGGGAAGCATGGCAATTCCCTGATCCAGATTACGCTCCACTTCGGCTACCGTAGGACGAATACCCTGCAGACCGGTTACCGTATCCGAGGTGGTGCCAAGTAACGAAATCGTCCCGCCTGGCACCAGGATATCACCATCCCCCGGGGGCCTGAGACGATTGATTACGCCCCGGGACAACCGGGTGTTGCTAATCAAAAGGGTACCCTTCGAATAGAGCAGATTCACATCACGGCAACCGGCCATCCCGGCCACTTCCATGGACCATGCCCCCCCGGCGTTGACCACCTGCCGGGCCAATATACGGCGTGCCGCTCCAGTACGGGTATCCTGACACAGGGCCGCGCGAATCTGGCCCGACTCGATCTCAAACGCTGTTACTTTGGTATGGGGCAGATAGACGCTGCCGGTCAACCGCTGAGCATGGTTGACATTCTCCAGCGTGATACGAAACGGATCGACAGTTGCATCGGGAACCCGGTAGGCAGCAATCAACCGCTCCGTGAGCCCGGGCTCCCGTTCCCTTGCTTCGGCCCGTGACAAGGATTGGCAGGGAATACCCGCGTTTCGGCAATGCTCCGGAAACTGCTCTGCAAATCCGGGATCATCCCCTGCCACTGCCACGAACAGCCCGCCGCAATCCTCGATACACTCGGTGGCTACCCGCTTGAGAATTTCGCCTTCCTGGCGGCATTCCGCCGCGGTCTCCCAGTCTGCCGAGGCATAGCGTCCACCGCTGTGAAGCAGGCCATGGTTACCGCCCGAGGCACCTGCATTTAGATCGCGCCTATCGATCAGCAGGCAATGAATTCCCCGTAGCGCCAGATCGCGCATGACTCCCGTACCGGTAACGCCACCGCCAATAATCAAGACCTCCGTTTCGAAGGTTTCGCACTCCCCAATGTGGATTCCGTTCACTGTCCGCTCACCGAGCTCACGATCGTGCGCTACCCATTCCGGGCAGATTGACACCTGCCAGGTCTGGTCCCAGGTATTTTCGCTCGCTCTCCCCGAGGATGCCCAAAGAAAGGCAGATCAAGGTCCAAAAATGAACCACCCGGTAATGGCCACCATAGTACTCCCCGATATCTTCCATCTGCGTATGGCAGTTATGGCAGGGAGTGAGAACGTAAGCCGCACCCGTGGTCTGAATCTGATCGAACTTGCGCAGTCCGTAAATCCGGCGCTGTTCGTTCATACCCGCCTGGAGGAAGCCTCCTCCACCGCCACAGCAATAATTGGCGCTGCGGCACGGCTGCATATCCACGAAGTTTTCTTCCCCTACCAGCCGTTTAGCTACAAACCGCAGATCTTCCGCAGCGGGATCACCTATCGATTTTCGAATCAGTTGGCAAGGGTCCTGTAGCGTGAACTTAATACCGCGGTGATTCCAATCCGCGTTGACCGGAAGCCGTCCCTCGCGGATCCATTGGGCGTAGTAACTGATCAGGCTCGCCGGTTCGAAATTTGCCTGCAGGCCGAAGCGCTCCACACCTTTCCATAATGTATAGAAGGAGTGGCCGCACTCGGTATTGATCCATACCTGGCACCTCAGCTCGTTGACCATCTCCACACGTTGACGAACCATCTCTCTCCAGGCCGAGTCGTCACCGGTAAACATACAGAAATTTTCCGCGGCCCAGCCCCGGGAGCCATAGGTCCAATCAGCGCCGACGTAGTGAAAAATCTTCCACAACGGGGCCAGTTCCTCAGGTTCCACGGCAGGTTCGCGGGAGTTTTGGTTAACGAAGAAATGCGCGCCTTGCTTGTCGATGGGGACCTCCAGATCGGCGAAACGAGGATCCTCCGCCCGCACCTCGTCGGCAATCTCCTGTACAATTTCCACGAAATCCTCGGAGCGCACCCCCATTGCGCTGGTGCTCGAAAATCGCAACTGGGCCTGGCAGGACCGAACGATCCCACGGGGTTTCCGCTCCTCCGGCCAGGCGCCTCTGGCCAGACCTACCAATACGGAAACATCAATACTCATCGGACAAACATACATACAGCGTTTACATTGAGTGCAGGTCCAGATCCAAGGGGTAGAAGACAATTCTTCGTTCATACCCAACATCGCCATCCGGATGAAGCGACGTGGGTCCATCCCTTCGAGCCCCGAAGCCGGACAACCGGATGAGCAAAGGCCACAGTTTAGGCAGGCATCGTAATTAGCCCCCTCGGGCAACAGTTGTTCCGCCATTGCCCGAAAATCGATGACCTTGAATACGCCTTGCCCACCACCAGTTGTCATGGCTGTTCCCTAAATCCAAAATAACCGGCGTTAATTGGCCGGAGCTACCGCAAAGGTGACCGATGCCCAGTGACTTTTCCAGGAAACGCCCCGGGCCGCCAGTAAGCCGGGCGAAGGAGGTGTCATCCGCACCGCATTGAGCAAAACTTCACTCCCGGGATTTGCGTTGAGATAGACACGCCCTTGGGCGTCGGTCCTCAGGACTGTTTCGTTCACCTGCCCGCGATACCGGGTGAACTGGCGGATCTGGGCATCCGCCAAAGGCGCGCCTTTCCAAAACAACCGGGCTTGCAGGGGGCCGCTCGACTGATACGGATCGCTCTCCAGCAGCCACTCGAACTCCAACCCGAGCAATCGATCCGCTCCAGGCTGAGTACCAATCTGCACCAATGACTTGGCGAACCGTTGATAAGCTTCCTTAACGCCCACCATGGGTAAGCCTTGGCGACGATGCTGCTCCAGCACCCCGTCCTGACCCTCGGCCTCGAGAAAGGCCGCGAACTTACCGGCCTCGCGATACTCCAGAAAGAAGATCGATGTCACATGGGAGAGGATCGCCAGCCCATTGGCGAAAGGGGTGACTCTGACCGCTGGGATATCCCCTATCCTAGCCTCTAAGTTATGGGTTTCGTCGCCGATTCTGATAGCAAAGGACTGAGTGTTGTCCGGAATATAAGGGTAGCTGTCACCTTTGAAATGCTGTCCTACCTTGAGATTGGCGCTGATCGGTTCACCTATCTGCCCCTGATATGCGAGGGGTTCGATCCAGAATTCATGGGCCTGGCCGAGGGACGGCAAGCACATGAGCAGCAGACAACATTTCCCGATTAATCTCATCCCACGCATAATATCCGGATCGTCCCTAACCTCTGTCGAGGTGCAGTGAAGATTATCACCGCCATCCAGGTATCGCCGCAAGGTCGGTTGACGTGGATCTTCTGGCTAGTACTCGCGATTACCGCCAGTACCGCAACCCGAGCCCATGAAGTTCGCCCGCTCATCGCCGACCTGGACATCAGCCAACCGGGTCAGGTCACGCTGCGACTCTCCCTTAACCTGGAGGCGTTAATTGCAGAAATCGGTGCCTCCCATAACGATACAGACGATTCCGCTAACGTCACCACCTACCGACAGCTCAGGCGACTCCCCCCAGAAGAGCTGCAGCGACAACTCATGGCCTTTTTGCCACGTTTGTACCAGGGTGCTCGACTCGAAGCCGCAGGTCAGCCCCTGGCATTACGCCTCTCCGGCATACACATTCCCGAGGTGGGAGACCTCGAACTGGCCAGGGAATCCATCTTGATGCTCACTGCCGAGCGCCCAAGCAGTGTCACAGAACTGATCTGGTCCTGGGACGCCCGCTTCGGTGACAGCGTAATCCGGGTAACCTCCAGCGCTTCCGACAGCGCCTATTCCGCCTACCTCCGAAGCGGCCAGCCCAGTGCTCCCATCCCCCTGTCCGGGGACGTGCAACCGTCTTCTGGCAAACTGTTTCTCAACTACCTGGCGGTCGGTTTCACCCACATCCTGCCGAAGGGGCTGGACCACATCCTGTTCGTCATCGGGTTATTTCTCCTCAATGCCCGCTTCAAGCCACTGCTCTGGCAGGTTTCCGCTTTCACGCTCGCCCATACGCTAACCCTGGCCCTGGGAATCTATGGCGTAATCCGCATCTCCCCGGCGGTTGTCGAGCCGCTTATTGCCGCCTCTATCGTTTATGTCTGTCTGGAGAATCTCCACTCCGACCGGATGAGCCGCTGGCGCCCCCTGGTAGTGTTCGCATTCGGATTGTTGCATGGGCTGGGTTTTGCCGGCGTATTGTTGGAAATAGGTTTGAATCCATCCTATTTCGCTACCGGGTTGATAGCCTTCAACCTTGGGGTGGAACTGGGTCAGCTGGTTGTCATCGGGGGCTGCTTCCTGAGCGTGGGATTATGGTTTCGCGACAAACCCTGGTACCGGCGATTGATTACCACACCGGCGTCTATCCTAATTGCACTGGTCGGGTCCTACTGGTTTCTTGAACGGGTCATCGCCCCCTGACCCGGGGCGGGATCTGAGTCAATTACCGGACCAGACCTTCGGGTTTTAGGGACTCTTTATCCTCACACGGTCACCGGCCTGTTTCACCATACTGGTCGCGGCATTGCGGTTAATACCCAGCTCCGTAAGCCGACTGGTATCTACCTCGGCCAATTGACCCACCGTCCTGATGTTATTGCGTTCCAAGATGGCCAAATCTTCGGCCGCGACCCCCTCGATCGAAGAAACCGGTTGGGCCGCATTGACGATCGGCTCCACATTGGTGCGCAGTTGATTGAGTTCCGAGACATTTTTTTCCAGCACCGAGAAACGCTGCTCAACAGCATTCTTCTCCTGCTGAAGCTGGGTTATCTGCCCCTTCAGCTCCGACACCTCTTGCTCCGCCCGTTGCTTATCTGCCTCCACGGCGGCGACCCGAGTGACGAGTACATTTTGGTAGTCGGCCTCCAGGGCTTGAAAACGCTGATCTGCCGCCGCCTTTTCGGCTCTCAGGGTGGTCAATTCACTCTGCAGCGCGCTGACCTCCTCCACGGTTCTCGCCCTGCCCAGTTGAATCTCGTCCACCTGTTTCTTCAGCTGATCGTTACTGGGCGCCTTGGTTACCGCCGGCTGAAAGACTCCGGGACGGTAGTTGTACTCCAGACCAACCAGCTCCTGATAGTCACGCTTATCCCGATAACCGGCACCAACCAATTCTCCCAAACCGGTTCTGGCGAGCTGTTTGCTGGCAGACGTGACGCTCTCCATGATGTTTCCGTAATCGGTATGCACCACCGCGTTGGCCATACCCAGTTGCTGGGGACTGATACCGACCACATTGGGTTCTCGCTGTTTGAAGTAGTTGGGTAACACCAGGCAACAGAGTTCCTCGACCAGCCAACCTACCAGGGGACCGATGGGGATGATCGACAACCAATAGTAGAGTGTCTCGGTGGTTTTGACGAACCGGCGCTTGGTGAAGTTACAGATGTTGTAGACCTCGCCATCCCGCAAGCTCAGACAGCCGAGATAGACCTTGTCGTCCTCATCGCACTCGGGGCAACGCACCAGCAAATGATTGCAGAAACAGTCCTTCAGGTACTGGAGCAACCCCGACAGCAGTTGATAGAACGCCGCAATGACATCCTTGCGGTAGGTCCGCAGTTCATCCACCTGTTCCTGGTAAATCTGCAGTTCGTAGTTCAACAGGGTGATGGATTGGCCCATGTGGTTGAGCACATGGATCTGCCCGAGTTTGTCGCTGACTAAAACTTCCACCGGACCCGCCTGGACCGGGATTCCCGGCAGCAATCCCTTGTTGTAATCCCTGGGATTGCCAGGAATATATTGAAGATCGTGCATGGCATAGCGGCTCGCCACCACCCCGTCCAATTCCTTGCCTCGCAGATATTTGAGAGAGATCCGTCCCGCGGCACCAAACTGATGGTAGAGTACCCCGTTCCAGCTTTCCCCCTTCAGGAGCCCTCCATCGAATCGACACAGTATCTTGTGATCGTTGATATCGGCCACTATAAACAGTACCAGCCCCTTGCTTGGCTCCAGTCCCGGCGTGCCAGGGACATCATCGCCTTCATCAAGTGTGTTAGACAATACAAATCCGTCACCGCCCCGTATCGGCTGCTGATTCACCACCGGATGGATGTGAAGCAGGGACGAGTCCCCTTCCGATTTAAGCCCGTTGAACATCACCAGACGATCGTACCGCCCCTCTTCGCAGAGCTTTTCTGCCGATGCCGTGGCAAAGACCTTGGCACCCCGAACATCGAACTCCATGTGTCCGGACGCGGGAAACCCCCAATCCGGATCCCGCTCAATCTTCTCCTTGGAGAACAACTCGTCGGGATCGATCAGGTACACCCCCTTGCATAAACCAACAGCGAATTGCAATTGGTCCGACCAAGGAGACTGACGCAGCCGAACGATCTTAACGCCGCACAGGAAACTGGTTTCCCAATCGATGGGGATCAAGCATTCGTCGCCATTGATTTCCGGCAACTTACCCCGGGCGAACAAACTGTCTTCTTGATGTACGATACCAACCACGTGCACGATACCATCCGGCGCGACACTGATATCGGTGATGGTCCCGTTCTCTATTTGGGGTACATCGAAGTACCCCGACAAATCCCCGAGACATGGCTCCTTCAACAGTTCAAATACAAACACCCGGGCGCTATTGCGCCTCCAACCAAACAACAGCTTGCCGTTGGGGTGGGCACGGATGTGATCTAAGGTTCCAGGAGTGAACCAGGTTGCCCGGCAGGGTTGGTCGGGAAACGGATACTTTGGGAAATCCTGATTTTGAAACTGAGCGCAGAAGGTCCTGCTACGCAGGATCTCCCGCAGTTTGGAATACAGGTCCTGCATCAAGGCGTGTTCACAGTGCGAGATATTCAGGACCGTATCCGCCTCGCCCTGATTGTACTGAAACAGAATGTTGGTCAAGGTTAGCGTACGCCGCTGGGCGGGACGAATCTCCTGACGACCACAGCGGGTCAATGCGCAGCGTGCCGCGACATCGTCCTGTTGTAACTCTCCGGTGAGGGTGGTAATCAGATCGAGGACACAATCCTGATAGAAATCGTACAACAGCGTGTCCCGAAAACGTTCCAACCAGTTATTCTTATCCGGGCTGTACAGCTCGATACCGACATCCAGCTCCTGGTCGGGGGTGTACTCAAGAAACAGGCAGACCCCTTGATCCTCATCCACCGTATCGGGATCGATACCTGCCTCCTTGAGGCGTTCGGGAACATTGATACTGAGGCTCCCTTCCACCACCATGTCGGTGCCATCACAGTCCAACGCGTAACCGCTGCTGAGGATCACCCCGTCGGGATTCTCGGGATCGCACTCCAACGCCAATCCACAGACCACCCCCCAGCCATGCAAGTGACGATTGTGCCAGCGTAGATCACGCTCCTGGCAGAGATGGTCAATGGCATCCTGCACGGTGATCACTTCCGGCATCTCGCAGGCATCATTGCGGTAGCACACATCAGCGGCTCGCAGATCCGTCAGGCTCGGAAACTGAGTCGCCTTGCAGGCCCCATAGGGGTCGCAAGCACTGTCGCCCGGCAATGTCATCTCTCCCGCCCCATCCACATCAACCAACAGCATGAAGTGGTGGGGTTCGCCCTCGGGTGGGACCCCAGCGGCAGTGACGGGATCACCCAGCAAAGTTTCTCCCTGTTGATGAATTGCCTCCCTTACTGGCGTGGTCCAGTAATCCCCCGCGATCAGTGGATGATCCGCCAACTCCAGGGAGAGGGTTATAAGGCGCAATTCGACGGACAGCAGATCCCCTCCTTGGGTCACGTGGCCTGGTTTGCCCGCACCCACGCCACTGGTGAGATCGATAGTTCCTTCGAACCCCTCGGTCAGTTGCCAATCGCTACCGCTCTTTTCAATCCGGCACCAGCCGTCCCAGCGCCGTACATAGTCCTTGGCAAGGGGGGAGGATTCAGAAAAAGTGCCCGTGAGTGGTTGACGGGACCCATCGATAATACGCTGGCCGGTAGTGTCCCGAGCCAGATGTGCGCCGAGACGCTTTTCGGTGACCTCGTCAAAGAACTCGTAGACATACTGGGAAGCCGCAAAATCCGGTGGGACATCACTGCTGGGATAGGCCTCGGCACCGTTCTCCGATGACCACTTCAGAACCAACGCCTCGGGCAGACTACTTGCGTCGTAGACAACATCATGAATCTCCACCCGGAACAGATAATTGCCAACTGGATCACTGAGCTCAAGCTCATCGGCGCAAGGATCACAAGGGTCGGCGCTGGTAGACAAACTGCGTAACACCAGCCTGAGCCTGGCGTCACCGATTGACGGGTTGATGTCCGTGCAGAGCGGATCCTCGGTGATATCGCACCACTTCACTTGGGCCGTGGTTTGGGTGCGGGCGGTGGTATCGGCGCCATGCAAACCCGGGTCACGGAGTATCTCGTCCTCAAGCCAGACCACGCTGCGCTCCCAGACATCCAGGTAGAGTCGGTAGGGCGTTACCGGTAATGCCGGTGCCTCGGGATAGTAAAGCTGGTGGTCATAATCGAAGATGTCGCCATCGGGCGCCGTGGAGGATGCCCTGACCTGCGCCGGGATGCCATCGGTATAAGCTCGGCCCCAGTGCAAACTGGGAATCCGCTGGTCACCCACGTCGGTCACCCGCAACAAGCCGCCATGCCGCGGGGTACCGCTGCCAATGACATCCCCCAAGGCACTACTGAGCCGATCCCTGGAAAGCAATGCCTGTTCGTTCAGATCCGAATCGGTCAGCATCCTCCCTTGCTGATGGCAGACCGAAGAGTAGTCCTTTGCCGGTTGTCTGCTGTTGCGTGATTTCTGAATCTTCATGCTAGCCTCGTCCTTTTGGGATCTATGCCGTTTCCGGTTCGTCGATTATCTCCCCCGGCAATTGGTACAACGAACTGTCGGGTATCACCACGGGCGTAACGCCAGTGGGGAGAAAATCCTTTAATTTAGTCACTACCGCCTGCTGGCTGGCTACCAGATAACGGTGGTGAAACGCCCCCATCTCGCCGCCGTCCTCGGCTCCGTTGGCAATCTCCGCAACAGTCGCGGGGTGCAACACGCCACAACCGGGCTGACCGAAGTCCAGCGATTGGAATACCGCGGGGCGCGTCTGCACCCGGTGCATATGGAGTGCTCCAGGTTGTTGCTGGGAAGGAATGGCGGAGTACCGGATACAACCCTCTCCAGGCAGCGATGTGCCATCGTGATCCTTACGGATCACTCCCTGGAAAATGCTGTCGCTAGCCTGGAGCGCCTGGGCAATCGTGGTGGTCAGAACGGTACAATACTGGAGCCTAACCAATCCCTTGGCCGCCTGTACCCGCTTGAACAAACAGTTGTCGGCGGTGAGCACCGGTTGCTCCAGATCACTGCTGTGCACTTCCGCCGCCAATATCGCGCAACGGTCGAACTCCAGCCGACCGGAATCTGCTTCGACGGTATGGCTGAAGACAATACCCTCGAAACGCCATACCGAAGGGTCCGCGGGACCCGTGCCGCTTTCGATCTGACCGAGCTTGACCCGCAGGCGTATCACTACCGGCCGAAAGACTTCCTGATCCAGGGAACGGTTGCGCAACACCGTGCGTTTGCCCTCTATTTCTACCGCAACCACGGCCTGAAAATCCTGATCCTGGAGCAGTGCTTCCGACCACTGAAACCTGGGCCCCGTGGCGCTGTAGAAACCGGGATGAGGGGGGGTGAACAACAGTACTCTCCGCGGGTGAAAATGGCCTTGCCGCCAGTTCCCGTTGCGGAGGTCCACGGTACGCGCCGAAGGATCGTCGAAATAACCTGGAATCCAGTCCGGTTGCAACCCCGGGACAGGTAACACACCACGCCCTTGGCGACACCGCTGGGCACCGTGCAGACTTCCTTGACGCCAGCAGTAATGCCGTCCATCGACAGTGCTGCTGATCGAAGCGGGATCCCCGGGAGAAGCCGCCTTGGCAGCTGCCGGACAGCGCAGATCTACGGTACCCTTGGCGAGCCCCGGATGTCTGGCCCGCATGGGAGCATGTTCTGGCGCCGGCTCGGCGCCTGGATACCCGTACCCCGAGGGCGGTAACAGCGGCATGCCGATGCGGGCGGTGGTCGCAACCCGCTTCCAGCCCTCATGAATCACCACTTCCATGCCACCCACCGCTTCGGCCACCTCGTCAACCACCCTCAGCGTACCCTTGGCCTTGCGCCAGGAGATGGCGTTAGCAATTTCTTGCCGTTTCCCGGTCTCCAGAGGCGATATCAATTTCACATCCAGCAACGCGGCTATGTAAGGCAATAGCCAGGTTTGTGACTGGCGATCCGCACCCGTTTCAGAATCAGGAAAAATATCCGCATGGCGTTGCAGCAGGGTACGGTGCAGTTGATCCAGCAACAGGCCGCAACCCGCCAGGTAGTTCTTTAGATCACGGCTACCATCCCGTTCCCGGTAGAGCGCCGGGAGTATCTGGTAGAGCAGTTCGCCATGATCAAATTCTTTGGACATAAGCGTTGCCCTCAGAGCTGATAATCGCTGGAAAGAATCTGTAACGGATAGCTGTTCGCGTCCAGATAAAGCAGCTGATGGGGCTTAACAGATACCCGGCGGATGTCTCCGTCGTCTCCCCGGTGCAGCCTGGGCGCCGATGGGGAGGGCAGCCCCGAATAGGGACCATCCAAGATCCGGCAATGACCGTTTTCCACCCCTTCCACCCGCTCCAGCAAGGCGATCACCTCACTGCGGAACAGCGCTTGCCCCAAGCGGCGCTGTTGCAGTGTCAACGCCGCTTGCACCTGGGCCGCAACGGCCTGTTCAACCTGCCGCACATCAAACGCCGATTTATCCACCATGATAGTGAGTTCTAGTTGCAGGAGAACCGGTTCGTAGGAGATCACGCTAACCGGTGTCATGGGTGCCGCATGGGTCTCCAGGTAATGCTGGATCAACACCGCGGTATCCGATTCGGGGAAGAAGGTCGCTCCCCCGGCCGCGACAACCACCACCTCGACGATAGGCCGCCCAGGGCGGTCCGGCATTTTCTCGAAGGCTCTGGCCTGCCAGACCATGCTGTGGTGAGAAGCGAGGTGAGTGAAGTCATCCAGGGATACTGCCCGCTCCAGGGCCAGTACAGTGGCCGGGGCATTCTCGCGCATGGATTCCACGGATTCCTTCTCCGCCCCTCCGAATGTGCTCAAGGGCGCGACGAACCCCGTGACCAGTCGATGAGAACTAACCATCTTCTCCAAGGCCATTGGCGCCAGATTGCCTTCCTCGCCGTACCCGGTGCGATAGCGGACCCGCACATTATCGATGCCGGTGGGCAAGCGGCGGCCGTGACGACCATCACCAAAGCACACGGAGAGCACACCGGCCTCATCAACCTTGACCTGATAGTGGTGTTCCTCCGGTCCGGAAAGAGACAGCTCCTCCACCTGTTGCCAAATCCGGTTCCCCACCGTCAGGGTCAAGTCCGCCCTGACACCGGTACCAAAGGCCGGATCCGACACCCAGGAGATGCGCTCGGCCGGTAGTTTGAATGTCTGTCCCGGCTTTGCGGCATCACCGTTGCCGAGAATCTTTTCTGGCTGAGTCTCCCCATGGGTCGCCTGCACCGCGTTGCCATAAAGAATACAGTCACTGCGGGTCAACCATTGCAGCCCGTCATCCAGATGCCAGGCGGGGGATAGATGTAGATAGCCTGACTCCGCTATGACGTCTTCCACCTTGACCGATACCGCCTGGCCGCCCCCGGCACAGATCATCTGCTGTCCCGGTTTTAGCAACTCAGCAGCCACGGGATCATCGAGTTCGACCACGGTTACCGAATCGGTGCTAACGGAATCCCATGCCGGCCGGTCGTTACGGTCGTAGTCCAGCGGATACAACATCTGTTTGAAGGCGGAACGCAGCAGGGCAATGCCGTTGCCCGCACCCTCCAAGTCCAGTTCAAACCACGCCTCCTGCTGCTCCATCCCGCTGATACGGCTGGCGGCCCGAGTGTTGTCCTGATAACGAACTATCGTCCAATCGCCAGACACCATATCCGACGCCTTGCCAGAAAAGCGGATCCCCGTCACCTCCGCCTGGGATATAGTGGTAACCCTGTCGCCACCGGGATAATAAAGACGCGCCCCGAGATTCCCTTTGATGTAGTACATCCGATCAACGATCTCGGCACTGCCCACCGCACTCTCCAACACCACATCGCCACTATCGGTCACAACCATCTTGGTGATGGAAACCGTCTTGGTTTGTAGCGATTCATTGACGAAGAACGCCCGACTATCACTGAAGGTACTCGGCAACAGATACACATAGGCTCCCTCGGCACCGGGAAGATTGGGGTGAAGTTGGCGATTCAATACCTGGGCCCGATAGATCTGATCCTGGTTGTGGGGCGCGGCCGCGGAACCCGAAAATTGTAGATGTCGGTGCCGATTGTCCCCGATCCGGCTTGCCTGCCACTGCCCATTGCGCTTGAGGAATACGATCTCGTCCTTGGCGAGGTTTGCCTCTTCCTTGAGGACGGCGCTGCCTTCCCCATTGGGCAGGGGAGACGCAACAAACGCGGGGTCCAAATAGAGCCGCGTATTATGGAAGCGGAAGCTAGTGTCCGCCCGATTGGCGGATAGAATCCGCAAGCTCAGAGCGGGGTCGGCACCCGCCACCACCTGTTCGACCTTGACCGCCAATCCCCGGGACTCGGTCGCCAATACACCTAGGTCGCCAACGCTCACCTGTTCCGCCGATTCAGCTAGCGGAAAGGAGATGAGTGCACCGCTGCCAAACGCCGTGAGATTGGTATTCCAGCCTTTGACCCGTAATTGGTTGAGCCGGTAGTCACCCGTTAGCTTCTCTTGGGTCTCGAAGATGACCGCCGGATTACCGGCTAGCGGTTTGTTCTTCACGGCGAAGCCTTTATCCACCTCGCCGCTCTCACCAGCCTTGAAGAGCAAGGCAAGCAGGGTCTCCGCCGACGCCGGTGGTGCCGGCCGGTAGCCGAGCATCGCCACCAACTTGCGCAGATTGTCCCACTCGACCGCGGTAGGCAAGTATGCCTCATTGGCATAAGCGTCTAAGTATTCCCCCAACACATGGGCGCTGCGGGAAAAGGTTCGCAAAATCTCCCAGGCGTAGTCCCGGCGCTCTCCGTAGTATTGCTGGGTGATTCGCTGGCGGACCTGGGCCGATGACTCTCCCGGCAACACCGGGAAACGGGTAACCAATTCTTCCCAGACCGGGATACCCTGCTGATCGTAAACCTCGGCCAATTGCTGGCGTAAGGTTTCCAAGTAGGTAATGGCGTTGCCGTCTATATAGCGGAACTTGCTTAGACCGGCGCGATTCCAGCGGGTCAGGTCCTCCTTTCGATTGAAGTTCATCCGCTCTTTCCTCCGTGCAGCGTAATCCGCAGTGCACCTCGCTCCGGACGCCTCACATCATCTTCGAGGACCGCCACTTCGTAGCCCTCCAAGGGGATACGTCCACTCCCGGATTGGTCGGGATAGATGGAACCAACCCGTTTCAACCGATTGACGCAAACTGATTCCACGCCATCCAACACCATCAGCACCTCAATGATATCGCTGGCCACCACATCCTCACCAAAGCCCAACCGGCCTGGCGCGAAAAAGCTATCGGCTTGATCCACCAATGCCGCGCGCACCGCCGCCTGAACTTCGGAACGGTAGTAGTCTTCGCCAATACGCAGCGACAGTGACAATACGATGCCCACCAACGTGGCATCCCGTAGCAGGACCTCCTGGCCCACCATGCGTTGGCGCTCGACTACCAGGCGCAACAGGGTACGCGGGGAACTACCCACCACCCCCGGACGTTGGGGGATCTCTTGGTCTCTATAGTATGCCTCCAGCTCCGCCTCGAACTGTGTGAATGCCCCCTCCGTATCGCTGGTATCCCCGGCGATAGCCGCCTTGCTGAGGGTTTCATCAAGTCCCAGGTTGTTGATCAACCGCACAACCAACCAGTGGCTGTGCCAGGAACCGCTCCAGTCAGCATAGGCGTCGACATCCAGCACCAGAGGATGGGGGAGCAGCTGTGTCCGGTAGTCTTCCTCGGTCACCATGCGAAGTTGACGATGGATACTACGTGGTCCGGCTTGTCTGGCCTCTTCCATGAGATGAGGATAATGGCGCCAGAGTTGTTCCAATTCGGTAGCGTTGGAGACGTCGCTTCCCGCATGCAGCAACGGTTGGTAACCGATCAGTTCCAGTAGCCTGCGCACGGTATCGGGGCGGCGCGCGGTTTCCAGGTAACTTTCAGCCTGGATTCGGTCATGCATGTCGGACAACTGATCGAGGACCACGGAAAGTGTTTCTACCAGCACCACCTCCAGGTCGGCGGGAGTCCAATTGCGCCGCTCCGGGAAACGGGCCGCCAACTCCTCAAGCATGAACAGCCGGTAGCCGTCATAGTCCCGCACATCCCAATCGAAGTCGTCACCGATCCCCGGCAAGGGCGCCGGTAACTCGACTTGTCGCCGGCCACAATCGCCGCAACCATCGCGAAAGGTGAGTTTTACTAGCGGTTCATCTGCCATCATTCGTCTCCATTCAGCACGAATTCCAGCTGCTCGGAGTGGCGAAGCGCGGCCAGCTGATAGGAGATAAGGATCGTCAGCCGTTCGTTCTCACCGCTAACCTCCACTGCCAAAGATTCGGGTAATACCTCGCCTTTCAGGGCCTCCGCAAGCGTGGCCAACAGCCGTTTTTTTACCAATTCCCATAACGGCGAGCTGTTTGGCTCAAACACCAACGCGCGGGCGCCGATACCAAAATCCGGGCGGTACCAGCGCTCGCCGGGATTAGTGAACAGAACCTGTTCGATCTGCTCCCGAACGTGCTGTTGCCGGCTGCTCAAGGCGCCCCCTCCCGGGCCGATGGTAAACGGGAAGGAGAGATAGTCACGATTGTTGAGGCGGGTCCTCGTCAAGCCAGCCATGTCATTTCACCATGCAGGTCGAACTCAAGGTGCTGAACTCACCCTGAGGAATGGGAGGCGAAGTGGGTGTTCCCGGAAGCGTAGTGGTATGCATATGGGTGGCAAACAGACTGAGAAAACTAACTCCCTTTATCAGGGGTTCACCTCCCAGGCCACCCACATTGACCATACTGCCCTCAATGGTAACCACGGCGCTACTGGTTACCTTTACTCCTCCCCCCTCCATGACAATACGGTTTCCGTTACTGTCGGTGACGGTTGTTCCGGACGCCTCCATCACCAAAGTGTTCCCGTTGCTGTCGCTTAATTCAACCGAGGATCCCGAAGCATTCAGCACCAGCGTGGCCCCTGCCGCGTCGGTGAGGCGGACCACCCCCTCTGCATCTATCTTCAACTCGCTGTCCGCGGGATGGTAGAGACGTATCTCCTCCTCCCCGCTGGTATCGTCGAACGAGAGGATATGCCCGGAAGGGGTTTTCAACTGGCGCATATCAGGGGAACGTTCGGCCGCTTCGCTAGGGACGTCGGAACTCTGCTGCCAGAGTGTACCGGTCCAGATCGGCTTGTTGACATTACCGGCCTCGAATTCCACCCACACCTGGGCACCGATCTCGGGCACCATAAATAAACCCTGGTCGGCCAGCCCACCAAACGGAAGGCAAGGTTCAGCCCAATGGGTGACCACATCACTACCCATAATGGAGGGTACCCGCAGCATCAACCGGGCACGATTCTCCGGATCTTGATTATCCACCACCAAACCCCGGTACTTTCCGAAATATTGCTCCTGGGCTCGGGTAACCAGTTGCTGAATCTGCGGGTCCATCATATGACTCCTGACAGGATGTGGTCGCTGCTGGTCTCGTCCCCCGCCGCGGCATTGCGGACCAACTCAAAATCGACGAAATATCCGGTGGCATCGAAGGTGTGAGTGGTTCTATCCACATACCATTTACCGTTGTTGTCCCCGGTGCCACCTACTTCCACGACGCTTCCAGGAAGCAACAGCATTCCGTAGGCGGTTCCGTCCAGTCGTCCCCGGGCCTGCAACTTAAAGGAGCGCTCCTCGGCCTGTCCTTGGGCCCTGGCCTCCCCGGCTTCCTGGTTATTGCCGTCTCCGGGAGGCAGGCACCACTCGAAATCGTCCAGCCCCCGGTCTCCCGAGTCCGCACCGCGGGTGCCAAATAACGGGAGTTGGGGGACGCTGCTGGTCTGCTCGATTTCACTGCCGGTGAGGGGGGCGGTGGAAACCCTCACCCGATCTGGCTGGTAACCATCATAAGAGACGCTAAATTCCAGACAGTTAGTTTGCCGACCCGCGTGAATCATCAGCTTTCCCGTGGCCTCGGCGGACGCCCGGGGTGGCCCGTAGTACAGGACACGCACGCCTCCTTGGCGGTCACGCAGATACCATTCGTACTGATTTTCCTCCGCAAGCTCCCGAATAAACCGGTAGTCAGTCTTGTTCTGGTGCCGGTTATCCACCCGCGTGGAGGCCAGATCGGTCTCCAGCGTCAAGCCATATGGGGCAATGATCTGGCGAATGATATCCAGACTGTCACGCCCCTCCTCCCAGGTCACCCGGCGGCAATGACGGTCCATCGCCGCAAAGATATCCTGACACTTGCAGGTTACCGTCGCCACCGTCCCTTGCTCGGGTATGGCGGTTTCGATCGCCCGGACATAGCCGCTGAAGAAAGGCTCTTCAGAATCACCGAATACCACCAACACCTCTACCTGAGCCCAGGTCCGCAAGCGGGGGTCCTCCGCCAACGGCCAGCGGCCATCACCGTCCCGCAGCATGGAAAAGGTGAGCGTCGCCTCGGAGCTGTCGCGCCTGCCCAAATTAATCACCGTCGTCTGCAGGTTGGGATAGAACTCGGAGAAGTCACTGCCACCGATCCGTACCGTGCATTCCCCCGCATGGCGGGTGTCAAGCCCAAGCATGCTCGCCAGGCTCATCGGCGCGGCTCTCGGGCAGCGGGGATCGTAATGGCGGTACCGTATCGCGATTCATCCAACATCTCGAACCCGTAGAGAAACTCCGGATTGGAATCAACGATGCGCCACCACCGCCGGTCACTCCGGTAGTAATCGTCGGCCAAGTGATCCAACCGGTCGGTGTGAAGCAAGGTGTGTTCCGCCAGCCCCAAGGCGGCCGTCAGCTGCCGCTCCCGGTAGCCGGGGAACCCTTTGTCTTCACTGAAGGGTTGGGTACCTTCGTATCTGGATCCTTTTCTGCGCATGATTCGGGCCCTCAGAATGGTAACGGCACGTTGAGCAGGTTGGCCGCGGACATCAGCATGCGCTGTACCTGCTCGACCTGATAAAAGGGATTGGCGCTCTCCAGTACCTGGAGGGTAATGGAGGCCTTGGCCCGGTAAGGTTTAAGCAACGGAAGATGGGCCTGCTCCTCGATACTCAGATTGGTCATAAAGACCGGCAGAATGTGTGTTCCCCAGACAAACAGCAGCACGGAAAGATGCTCGTCCCGTTCGTGGGCATGGCCGCCACCTCCGAGGGATGACATCATCTGAAACGGCCCGGGACCACTAACCTTTGGCTCTACCATGCTGCGCAAAGTGGCGATCTCCGGCTCGACCCCCGATACCAACGCCACGGCGTGCATGGGGTGATTGGGGTCACTCAATTTGTCGGTGGCATCCAGCAGGATGTCGAAACTGATCGATTCGGCGGCGGCGGACGCGGCCTGGCCGATCCGGTTACCTTCCCCGGGGGTAGTAAAATCGATAATCGGCAGGGCACTGGAATCGAAACTTACCGTGCGGCTGCGGGTCAGCGATTCTGGGTTAAACCCAAATTCCACCGCTAAGGGAGGCAGGCTCAGCGCATATTCCACCAGCATACCTTTGGCCGTTCTGATCATTTTCCTTCACCCTCGGGGCTGGGGTTGGTTCGGTTTCCCAAGCGTGTCGCTAGCTGGGCGGTAACCCGTCGACAGTCACCCGCGAAATGGCCCTGTAACCCCCATTTAATCTCCTTTGCATCGGTCAGGAGGTGCGCCTGCACCTGCAACTGCTGGGCCACTGCCCGGGCCAACTGCGTCGCATCACCCTGCCAACCGTTTGGCATCCGCAGCAACACCCGGTCGATAGTGATCGTTTTACTCATGGCGCCGCCCCCTGCATCAACTCAACGGGAAGAAAGTCTCCGAGCCTGCGCAGTTGATTGAGCCGTGCCTGCCCTTCACCTTTCTGCAAGACCCGCCAGATTCCCGAGGTGACCTGGCGCATGCCAATGGCACAACCCTCCGCCGATGCCAGTACCGCCGCATGGGTTGCGGCGTTGCGAATCTCACCACCCGTGAGGGGAACCGAGCCCGCCACCAAGCGCAAATCCAAATCGGGAGCCCGGGGAGCCAGTGGTGGGATCAGGCGTTCCCAAAGCCTTCGTCGCTCCTGTTCCTCGGGTCTCGGAAAAGTCACCACGAAATGGAAGCGCCGTTGAAAGGCGGGATCAATCTGCTTGCGCAGGTTGGTGGTGAGGATGCAGGGACCACGATGTACTTCGATACGGGACAGCAGATGGCTCACCTCCATATTGGCATAGCGGTCCCGGGCATCCTTGATGTCACCCCGTTTACCCATCAGGGCGTCCACCTCATCGAACTGCAGCAACACCCGCCGGCCGCGCACCGCGTCAAACAATGCACTCAGATTCTTTTCGGTTTCTCCGATGTACTTGCTGATTAACGCCCCAAGATCCGCCCGATAGAGGTCCCATCCCAACTGGTTGGCAATGACGCTGGCGGCAAGTGTTTTACCAGTACCTGACGGCCCGCTGAAGAGTGCGATAGGCCCACCCGCCGATCTTCCTCCCCACTCTTCGACTACCCGGCTCTCATGGCGGATCCAAAGCAGAAACTCCTCCAACAGGGTGCGCTGGGGAGGCGGAATGATCAGGTCATCCCAGTCCATATCACCGTCTACCGCCACCGCACCCGGAATGCTGGGGCGCTGCCTGGGTAGCCCGCTGATCAACGGCACCACGGAAGGCTGAGGAATCAGCCTGGTCATCGGTCCTTCCCCGCGGACTTGCACCAGCCCACGCCGGGTCAACTCGCCGTTGGCGGCGACCAGCCGGCTAGCAAGCAGATACTCCTGATCATCACATCCCAACAGGCTATGCAAGAACGCCAGACTTTGGCCCGCCTCCTGACCCGGTTGCAGCTCCGCGAAGAGCAGCGCCGCCTCCGGTCGGATCGCCGGGGCATAAACCGCGGCCAGGATATCCAACGCCAAACCGGGGAGATCCTGCGCGCCGATGATTTCCCAGGGACTCTGCTCACCACGGTGGTGCTGAACCAGCTGTTGAACCTGCGTAAGCCTGGCGAGCAATTCAGCCCCTGGTTCTTTTCCGGCTCGCGCTTCCAACAGGCATTTGGCAAGCACCTCGATGCGCTGCCACTCTCGATCGAGTCCAGCGGGTGTAAACCGTTCGGCGAGGGCGTGCATCAGGGTGCCTCCCGGGTCAGCGTGATCAATAAGGGGTTACTGCGGATACGCACGCCTCCCGCCTCACCCTGAGGGATATCCACCCAGTTTCCGGTGTCTGCCTGATAGCGGATATTTCGCTCGGCAAAAAGCTGCAGCTGCCAGTTATTGTGAGTATTGGCAATCCCGGTCCAATGAGCCTGGGCAAGCGTAAAGCCGGTAGTGCCGGGTGGCGGCAGGCTCAATACATCGATGGCGTCCGTATCAGATGAAAGGCCGAGCACCGGATCGATGTCTGTCCAGTGGCCCTCACTTCGCTCCGCCGAGGGATTTTGAAGTAACTGCCCAATCAAGCTGATATCGCCCGACCTGGCTGGATCTCCGGCAATCCAAATATCAAACTGGGGGAAATTGGTGAAATCCGCTACCCCTCCAACGACCGGCACCTGCAGATGCAATGTGAGAGCCGGCTGCCGCCCGTCGGCTGGGCCGGTTACCAGCGCGACAGCCGGAGCCCATTGGCTGTTGGATGAATCGACCACCACCGAGGGGACCTCCGGGTACCATGTTTCCCGGCCTGGAGGCCAAGGTCGGTTGGTGTGGGTAATATCCCCATCAGCATAGCTACCCACCGACGCCACTCGGGTCGCTTGCGCGGGGGGAATATGCGGTTCCACGGGAGCAAGTGCAATTTCGTAGACCAACGATGGCCGATAGATCGCATCCCCTTGGGTCGCCCAAATCTGGTTAATCTGTTCATCCATCATGGGATGGGGAATAAATTGAGTATGCCAGACCTCTCCGGGATCATCGCCATCGAAAAACATAACGGGACGCTCTTGCAGCAGGCGCATCACCTGGGTGAGCATGCGAAGCTCATTAAACCCCGCCGAGAAGTCTGTATTTCCGTCATTGTCCACATCCTCGTCAACGCCAAACGCGGTGATGATGCAGAACACACGCATCCACTGTACTTCCCCGGGGCGGGCGCCGGGAGTCAGGGCGAACGGCTCGAACCGATAGAAGAATAAATTGAGTGTATTGCGGTTACCCAAAGCGGCTTGATTGATTCCGGGGGCGCCGATCGAGACGCCAACATCCCAATCAACGGGTGTCGGCGTCTCGCCCAATGTCGCCAAATGATCCCGCACCCGGTTACAGATCCTGGCCAGTGACGAAGTCGGCAGCGGCATCTCAAAGTCCTCTCAGCCCGAACGGGCTAGCCGAGCCCTGGCGTGGCCCGGAACGCCGCCGTGGTTTCGCTGCTCCCTGGTCTTCGATCAACACATCGATGCGGCCAATGCGTACCTGGTTGTCTCCGGGGGGTGATTGTGCGGCCCGAGGCTCATGGGGAGCATCGAATACCGGCGGCGGCAATACTACCGGCCTCCCCGGGATGCCGGTGGTGCCCCCTCCCGCCTCATTCTGATTGCCCGGTGGTCGCGGGGGTGGCACTGCCGGAGCGCGCGCCTCTTCCACCCCCGGGGTAGCGGAAGCGCGGCCCGACGATGGCCCGTCCACTATCCCTTGAGCCGCGATATTTCCCTGACCACCCGCTCCTTCCGGCACAACCGCCGTCGGCCGGGTCGGAGGCTGATGGCTGGTATCCGGAAGCGTGCCGGCTTCCTTGCCGGACATCGCCGACATTTCCCGGTTTATCGCCATCCCGTTTGGATCAGATACCACAGGGGCTGAAGTGGCGGGACTCTCCGCTGCCGCCGCTTCCTGGACCGACGGAGTAACACTCCGTTGCGCGGCGCGTTTCCGAACAACAGACGCGGGAGGGACGGAAGCATCGGTAATCCGTTCGGGCCAACCACCGGCTGCTTCCACTGGGCGCGGCCCACTGGACGGTTCGCCGGAGTCAGGCGCATGCTCCAAGGAGGCGTTGGCCACTCCGGCCTCGTTGCTTTCGGGTGAAAGCGGGGGTTCTGCCTTGCCTGGCTCCCCAGGGTCCGAATCGGGCATGGTAGGCCCCGGCGCGGATTCACCATGCCGTGACAACCTGACCACGGGATTCTCGACGGGCTCACGGTGGGAACCCGGTGAACGATTCTCATCGCCGGAAGGCTCATTCCATCCCTCTGCCTGGACCGGCTCCGGTGCCCCCACCCCAACGGGGCGTCGGGCGGGTTGTAGACTGAATCTGACAACCGAGGCTAGATAATTCACCTTCTCCTCCCGGCAGCCTCACGAATCAAATCATCCGCGCGGTAACGCCCGAGGCTCTGTTCGATCAGCCTCAGATAAATCTCCCGCCTGCTCCGGGAAAGGCTCAAGATATCCTGCTCCGACCAATGATAGTGAAGCGCCAACAGATGGACATCCTGATCAAGCGCGCTGGATTCTCTGGCCAGCCAAGCGCAGGGGTCCAGCACGGCATCTTGCGCCAACTGGCAGTAGGGACACTCCACAAGGGCAGTTAGCGCGGGCTGCGGCGACATCTTATCAAGGAGATCGTCGATGGCCTGGAAATCCGACTCACTAAGCCGCCGCGGATCCACGGGACTCCCTCCCACCGTGACTAACCGCTGTAACAAATAATGGATCCCAGACTCGGCATCCCCCACATCACGTGCCAGCGCCTCCTCGTCAGCACCGGTTACCACCCTAACCCATGCCTCACCCTGGGTCAGTTGGATAGCCTGGTGTGGATAACCCGTGCCCGCCCGCTTCACCGGCAGATCGCCAGGTTCAACCTGAAACTGTATGAACTCTTCACAGCCCCGGCAGACCACCGTGGTCCAGCGAGGACCCGGGTCGATCAAGGCCTCCAGTTGCCGCATCAGATACTGTCGGTCACCGGCACTTAGTGCTCTCACCAGGTCCTCGTCCACCGCTAAACCACCCAGTTCGGCCAGACTGCTCGCGAGTACCCGGGAGACTTGCCGGGGCAAGGTATCCGTATTGAGCCCACTCTCCGCGAACGCCCGCTCCAGCACCCCGGTTACCGGCTTGAACCGATAATCGAGATGCAAGTTGCCGTCGCGGAACAGACCGCCCGGTAGTGTCATCGCCGGCGCCGATATCAGCTCTCAGAGGGTTCGCCGACGGCGGTATCCCGCTCCCAACCCTCGTGCTGCAACGTCAGTGTTTGGATACCCACAGCATTGGTGGTATTCGCGTCGAACTCGGGCAGGGCCTGGTACTCGGACACCCAGGCCCGGAACAGCTTATACGAGATGGCTACCTGGCCCTGCAGATTCAATACATTTATAACGATATCCTTGCGGTAGTTAACCAAGGAAATGGCGCCATCCCCTTGAATATTGTTAACTAAGTTGGCCCAGTTCTCGAATACCGGGTCGTGGGTCAGCCCCTGTTCCAAGGTGACTGGTTCGTATTCGGTCCCACCGGGTATAACCCGTTGGTGAGAGGGATCTCCAGCCGAACGCCATTTGACCTCGCTGACCCGTTTTTTTAGTGCTCCCATCTTCTGCAGGGCAGCCACTGGCTGACCGTCGATAATGACCTGAAACTTGAATGTCCTGTAGGGATCGTAACGGTGAGCATTCACCGGAAATGTTGGAGCCGCCATGACCTAATCTCCTTCGCAAAAAACCTGTTCGTATCTGTTTACCCCAGTGCTCGGAATCAGCGTTCCTCACCCACCTTCTGCTGAATGCGCACGATCACGAACTCCGCCGGCTTAAGCGGAGCGAACCCCACCATAACAATCACTTGGCCTCGATCAATGTCCCCCTGGACCATGGTGTCACCCAACCCGCAGCGAACAAAGTAGGCCTCCTTGGCGGTACTACCCTGGAAGGCTCCCGCCCGAAATAGCCCGTTCATGAAAGAGTCGATGTTAGCCCGTAGGGAACTCCAGAGGGGGTGGTCGTTTGGTTCGAATACCGCCCACTGGATCCCCCGGTAGAGACTTTCCTCAATGTAGATTGCGGTGCGGCGAACCGGCACGTAGCGCCATTCCGGGTCAGCGTTAGTGGACAGTGTCCTGGCGCCCCAGAACACCGACCCATAATTGGGGAGATTACGAATACAGTTAATCCCCAGGGGGTTGAGCTGATCCTGCTCCAGATTCTCCACCTGAAATTCCAGCCCGGCTGCTCCGGTCAACCTTGCCTCGACCCCCGCCGGTGCCTTCCATACACCCCGCTTGCCATCAATCTTGGCCCACATGCCCGCGGCGATGGCGGAGGGGGGGATCAACAGCGTCTTGTCCTCATCCGGTGCCCGGTCAGGATGGTAAAGGGGATTGGCCATCGCCACCCACGGATAATAGAGAACTGAGTAGGTGGAGGTGGGCAGGGACATAGTGGCGACGGTGTTGGCGTTCTCCAGTTCATGCCCCGCCGGCGGATCGACGATTACCACGCGATTCTTCATCTTATCGCAGTGACTCAAGGTCGCGCTGATCACGCTATTTCCTGTCCCGTCCGCGGCCCAACTCTCGCCGGGCAAGACGATGATGCTGATATCGCGGTACTTACGCAGCGTACTCTCATACAGCCCTGTGTAGTCGGGGGCCGTGGGATTGGCGGCTAAGCCGCCTTGCAGTTGGGCACCTCCCGTTCCGGTCAACGGATACTGGGCCGCCGTTGCCCCGGTCAGAACGTCCACCGATGCCAGCGCGGATTGGTCATTTACCACGGTTTCCACAAAATCATCCCGGGATGAGACCATCGATACCGAGACATATTTCTCCAGCGCGACAAATACGGACGCCTGCTGCTCACCGATTTCCATATCGAACACAAACGTGACATTGGAGATTCGCAAGGCCACCGGGGTAGCGCCCGTAGTAATGTCGGTAACGACCATCACCGTTTGCGGCGCACTGTCCTGAATCGTTAATGTATCCGGTGTCGCGGCATTGCTATCTTCGTCCGTGAGATCGGTTTCGGCAACGTTAGCCAGGGTCAAGCTCTCCACCACATTATCGATGCGGATCAGCCGTGATTTGCCGTTGACCTTAGTGGAGACGAAGTCACCCCGGGTGCCATCCAGGGAGAGTCCGTAGAAACGTTCTTGGACACTAAAGGTACCAGGATTGAGTCCCACCTCCAGATCGAACAACAAGGTGGGATTGGATGTCCGTACATAAAGGCTGTCGCCCCAGCTCCCGGCACTGCTGGCGGTAACCGTCATGATACCCGTTTGGGAGGCATCGGCGGCATCCAAGGACACACTGGAGGGGCTGGTGGCACCGGATGCCAAGCGGCAGACAAAGGCACTGCCACCGCCATTCAGATAGTAGGCTTGAACCGCCAGTCCCATGGCGTCGTTCGCATCCGAAATATCGCCGAACTCCGCCACATAATCCGAAAAGCTGCCGATCAGGACGGGCTCCCCGATAGCTCCACGATTGGCCTTTCCCACGAATGCCGCGACCGAGGTCGCCACACCTTCTATAGGACGTGAGCCACTGGGAATCTCTTCGACATAGACACCAGGGTGCAGATAGCTTGGCATATTCCTCTCCTTCCGTTGCAAAAGATTCCCGTCGGGAACAGCGAGGCTGGACCCGGGGGCTTAGTCGAGCAGGTTTAACACTGGATGATGGCAGACATATAACAATCCTTGTTGAGTTATCGTGGCTACCAAGGCCTGGAGGGATCGATCGTCCCGGGCCTGTTAAGGGGTAACCATAGTCCAATCCGCTCGAATTACAAGTAACACAATTGTCATCTTGCCAGTGTATTCCCTTGGCTAAGCGGTGAGATTTTGAGCGGTCCGACGGCAATGCTCCAGTCCCCCTATTGGCCTAAGGGAAAACCAGCCCTGCAATAGTCCCGGCGGCGGCGCTAGGGTGTATCCAGCCTCACTACCCGGGCACCTCCAACGTGCTGAAAACGCCCCGGCGTACAGGTGAGAATCAACACCTGGATATCACGTCCGGCCAGGGCCAGCGCTGCTCCCATGCTGGCCAGCCGCCGGGGGTCCGAAAAGCCGAGGGTATCATCCAGGATAAGCGGCACTCCGCCATCGCCGGCCACCAGCCGGGCTGCCGCCAGCCGCATCAGAATCCCTATCTGTTCTCGAGCACCGACGCTGAGGTCCTCGAAGGACAACACCCGGCCATCCAGAATACGCGCGGAAAAGCACAGCGTGTCGTCGATTTCAGCGACGAAGCTGGAACCGAATACCAGGCGCCCTAACTTATCGATCTGTTGTTTAAGCGGGCCAACGTAGGCCTTGCGTGCTTCGTCACGATGACGTTGAAAGGTGGTATACAAACGGTATGCAGCCGCTGCCCGTCGACGCAAGCTCTGAACCACTTGCCATTGTCCTTGTAACTCGCCTTCGGCCTTCGAGAGCTGCTCGAACAAGCCGACTACCTGGGTTCGCTGCAAACGGTCCGCGAGCACTGCGAGTTGCTCATTGAGTTCGGCCAAGCGATGATTTGCCGAACGCCAGACCTGGCTGGCGTTATCGTGCAGCAACCGCAGGCTCTCCAAATCTTGGCCGCGAAGCTCCCCCTCAAGCGCAGTCAATTGTCCGGCGTATTGGGCGACCAGCCCAGCGATCTCGTCCCGGGAGCTTTCCAGATCTGCGTCGGATTGTCGCGCCCGCAGCTCCGCAAGTTCCCGGGATAACTCATCAAGGCGCACCTCTGCCCCTTCCCGGCGGCCCAGCACCACGCCCTCCTCCGCTTCTGCTTTTAGCAGCACCTGAGTAATTTGCGCCAACGCTTCACGACGCTGGTCCAATGCGTCGGCGGCGTGTTGTACGTTTTCCCGCACCTTACGGTAATCGCACTCCGCCTGTTCCAAACCGGGCGGTTGCTCACTCCCGGTCCGCGGATGACGAGACTCGATTTGCCCAATCCTTTGCATCACCCGTTCCCTGTTGGTGCCGGCCAGCAAGCGATCTCGCCACGCGCAGCCATCCTGCATCGACTGCTCGGCGCCCGCTCGCTCATCGCGCAGGCGCAGCGCCTGGGAGAGATCCCGGACTCCCAGTCCATCCATTAACCGGCCGCGCTCTGTCCTCCAGTGCTGTTCCCGCTCGCCCAGGTCATCCTGACGGGTACCGGGCCGTATCTCGATCCGCACGAGGCTTCCAAGCTCAAGGACCAGGTCGTCACTTACCGTTCGACGCAAGGACCCTTCCGGTTCTAGCTTGCGAGGCTCCTCGCCAACGATGGAGATCACTACCCCTTCCTTACCCGCAATCACGCTCAATTCCGGCGAGCCCAACTCTAGCATCGCCTTTGCCTGGCGCCATTCACGGTCGGCGCGTTCAAGCTGCTGGTAGTGCTCTGGAGTCACCGAAGTCTCCGCCAAGCGAGCCTCGGCATCGGCAATCCGCTGTTCCACCTCTTCCAGTTGCCGGACTAGTCGGTGCAATCCGGCCAACTCCTGTTGTTCCCGGGCCCAAGCGAGCCTCCGTTCCGCCCCGCCATACTCTCCGGCCGCCTCGGCATGAAGACGTTGGGCCGACACCATGGCATCCTTGGCCTGCCCCTGTTTCTCCCGCGACCGCGCTATCCGTTCCCGGCATTGCGCCAGTACCGTTGTCGCAACCTCGAGTTCCTGATTCACGGCCTGGAGGCGTTCCTCAAGCTGCTGACGCCGTTGTTCCTCCTGAGACAACCTATCACGCCGGGCGAGAGCCTCATCGAGCCGTTGCTGGGCCAGCTCTCGCTGGCGGGCAAGGTCCTCGGCCGCGCGCACCCGTTGGACCAGTGCATCGAGATTGGCCCGCTGCGCCGGCAAACTTTCATCCAACGCCGCGCGCTGTCGCGTCAATTGCTCGTGTTGCTGAAGGTCGCCTTCAGCCGCCTCGGACTCATCTCGAAGTTGGTCCCGCCTGGCGCGCAAACGCTCCAAGAGTTCTTCATCCCTGCTGGCACGAGGCTTATTGCTGCGGGGCGTGAAATAACGGGTATATTCTTCGGTGATACGCTCGACGAGACCCGGGTCGGCCTCCACCGCCGGAGCCCCAGCGGCCGCATCCAATGCCTTTGCCAACCCCCGGCTGTCCTTGATCAGCGCTTGTGAAACCTCGCTACCCTGGGTAACCTGCAACGCCCGCCATAACCCAACGTCCATGGTCTCTTCTAAAATTCCGACAACTCGTTCGTGGGCTTCCCGTCCCGTCAACGACTCCCGGCGCGGAGCGTGCAGCTCCAGGGTGGTTGCTTTTTGACGATTGAAACGTTTGGTATAGACGGCCTGGTAGGGCCCGCTGACAAACTCTGCCTGAACCAGACTGCCCAGGTCGGCCCCAACCGGTTGCACCGCCTTGACGATTGTCTTCGAGGTGGTGTCTAGTTCGGTGAACAACAACTGCAGCGCCTCGATCAACGAGCTCTTACCGATCTCATTGGGCCCCTCGATGATCGTCACGCCACTCCCTAGCGTAATCTCTCGGCATACCACACCTCGCCAGTTTTCGATCTTCAGACGAATCAGCCTCATCGCCGCGCCTCGCCCCGCGCCAACCGATAGAACAACGCCAAGGCATCCCGGGCTTCCTGGTCATCGGCGTCTCGAGCCGCCTCGACCAATTCCACCCAAGCGCTTCCGGCATAACCGGACAGGGCCACCGCGTCCAGATCTCGCGCATCCGGAACCACCGCCAGGCCGCCGTCTCGCTGTTGGGCCAGGCTGGCGAACTGTTCACGGTAACCCTCCAACAGCGCCTGCAACGCTGACCAATCTGCCAGGTTTAGGCTCCCCTCGAAACCCAGCCTGACAATACAACGCGCCTTGTCCGGCAATAGCGAGAGCCATGCCCCCAAGGCGTCCACATCCTCCGGCCCGTTGGCGAAGCGCTGTTCGGAGACGAACCGCCACCGCCCCACCGGCAGTTCGGTTACCCGGGGCATCTGTGAGCGGGCAAGCTCCACCAGCAGGGCGAACCCGGAACGGTTTTCAGTGAAATCCGTGGGCTCGGGCGCCCCGCTATACCAAATCGATCCGCTGTCACCTACCCGGGTAACGGAGTGGCGGTCACCCAAAGCCAGGTAGTGCCAGTGTCCTTCCCGAATAGCAGCCTCAGCGGCATCCAAGGCAATGGTATCGGGACGCAGTTCCGGGGACAGGCTATCGATCTGCCCGTGAGCCACCGCGATACGCAAACGCCCACCGGGTGGAGGCAGACGGTCTCGGAGTGCCGCCACCAGATCTTCCGAGGGTTGCTTCGAATACCAGGGCGCGCCGACGATCTCCACATCCGGCATTCCTTTTAAGGTCCTGGGCTCCTCATCATCCAGCAGAATGACATTCTCGGGAGGATCTCGAAACGCGGCGGAACGGAACAAGGAGGCAGCATCCAAAGGGTCATGATTGCCGGGCAGCAACACCACCGGCACACGGGTTTCGGCAATCGCCTCCAAAGTACGCGCTACCGTTTGCCCGGACAGCTTATTGTCTTCGAACACATCTCCCGCCACCAAGATAAAGTCAGCCCGGTGCTCCCGGGCAAGGCGTCCCAAGGTGCGAACGGCGTCGATCCTGTCCTGGGTGAAGCGGGCTTGCGCCTCGCCCGCCAGGAAGTGTCGGGTCATGCCTAGCTGCCAGTCAGAGCTGTGTATAAAGCGAACCACCGGATCCTCTCTTGTTGGTTACAACCAGGTCACAGTATATCCGGGCACGGGACTCGTTTGGCGAGTCCTGGGCTCGGCGGTGGCTGATAGGCATCCCCTTGTGCTTCCGCCAACTAACCCTGACAATGCCTGCTTTCTGATGTGTGCCCGTTGCATGCCACAGACTCATCATGTCGCGTTTGCAAGCCAATTTCCTCCTCTTACTTGCCGCCGCCATCTGGGGGACCACATTCGTCGTACAGCAGGTAGGGCTTGGCAATCTGGGGCCGCTGTCCTTTACCGCCGCCCGTTTCCTGCTCGGTGCGTTGCTGGTATTCCCCTTAGCACTACGTCAGTACCGCCGGGTAACCCGTGAAGTCCGCCCCTTGGAAACTGGGGATCTTGTTTGGCTGCTGGTTACCGGTGCGACGCTCTTCACCGCCGCCGCATTGCAACAGATTGGCATCCTCGGCACCACGGTGACCCACTCAGGATTACTCACCGCGCTTTACGTGCCATTGGTCCCACTCCTTGCCTTGATGGTATTGCGGCGGCGGATTCAGCGGGCTATCTGGCCCGCCTCCCTAGCCTGCCTGTTCGGCACCTATCTCCTTAACGGAGCACAACCATGGGGCTGGCGAAGCGGTGATCTGTGGGTTCTTGGCAGCACTCTGTTCTGGGCGATTCACGTGCTGCTCATCGAGTATGTAACCCGACGTATCCAGGCCCCGATGGTTGTCGCCGGAGTCCAGTTTCTGGTCTGCGGATCGCTAGGGCTGGTGACGGGCTTTCTGACCGAGAGCCCCGCCAGTGCCGATTTTTTAGACGCAATGTCGGCCATTCTGTACGCGGGTTTACTCTCAGTGGGTCTGGGGTTCTCCCTCCAAGTGGTGGGACAACAGTATACCAGGGCGCCAGATGCCGCCATCCTACTGAGTTCAGAAACCTTGTTTGCCGCACTGTCCGGGTTCGTATTCCTTGGAGAAACTCTGGCGATTCCAGAACTTGGCGGTGCCATTCTCATCCTGGCGGGAATTCTCACCGTGCAGCTGCTTTCATCGTCGGAACTAAGCGGCGCGCGGGAATCTCCTCAGGCAACGGCTGAATCTCCCCCCGCCTAGCCCTCGTCAGGGCTGCTCGTAAGCGGCGGGATGGAACCGCCGACCGCGCTCGCGCCTCCCGGAAATCCCGATTGATTCTGCTCTACTCCGGGCTCAGGCTATGTCCTTGGGGCGGGTGACCGATACCCCCTGGGCTACTCCGTCCCGGAGTTCCAGCCACTCACAAGGCAACTCGATCCGCGCCACTGCCGCGGTGGGCATCAGCTTGCCGTCAGGGGGCATGAGCGTCCGCTCGCCCCAGAGGTAGCTCACCAGCTCTTCCAGACCGGGGTTATGCCCAACCAACATCACCCGCCCCTCCTTTGCCGGAACCTCAGCCAACACCTGCAATAGATCGGTGACATCCGCGCCGTAGATTCGCCGATCCCAGTGGATGCGTTTCTTTTTCACCCCCAGGGCCTCGCACACCGCGGTCGCGGTTTGCGCGGCCCGCATGGCGGGAGAACTGATCACGCGGCTGGGGATCAACTCCTGGGCCTTTAGCCACTCGCCCATGCGTGGCGCATCCTGTTCACCTCTGGGGCTCAGAGGCCGATCGAAGTCCGTGGGAGCATCACTGTCCCAAGAGGATTTCCCATGACGCACGATCAGTAGCAATTTGGACATAGAGGTCACCTCATGCGTTGTAATTGTCAGTCAGGAATAGAGTTCATTCGGGCCCGGGGGAGGACCGCGCAGCAACCAGCCCTGTAGGAATAATAAGGGAATCGCGTAAAAAAATCGCAGCGTCAATGGAAAATTTTTTACTCGGACATCGATATCTCTGATTCCGGAGGGGCGACAATACAGCGGTGCATGATGTTCAGCTTCGTACCGAGTCACATTGCCGGAAAAGCCGGCTCCGACCCATCCCGCAGAAGATCCCGGATAATCACCAACCCAAACCGCAGTTGATCACGACTGGTTGCCGCACCAAGTGAAATTCTCACCGCATGCGGGGGCACACTCTGCCGTCCGATGGTAAACGTGGCAGCCCCCATGATCAGCACGCCCCGTCTTTCCGCGGCACCCACAAACTCGTCTCCCCTCCAGGTATCGGGAAGGATGAGCCACAAATGCAAACCGCCAGGATGGCCTCGTAGTTGATAACCGGTGAGAATCTCTCGGGCAATATCGAGCCGCGCTGCCAGTTCCTCCCGCTGACTTTCCAACAGTTGGTTTGCGGCACCGCTTCGGATCCACTCGCATACCAGAGCCACCATCAACGGGCTGGCCATCCAGCAGGTAGCACGCACCGCCGCCCCGATACGCGCGCGTATTGACCGCGGCGCCACCAGGTAACCGACGCGCAATCCCCCCGCCAAAGTCTTTGAAAAAGAGCCAATGTGCACAACCCGTTCTGGCGCCATCGCCGCCAGCGGAGCCGGGCCGTCGGTCCACAACCCAGCGCTGACATCATCCTCGATGATCGTGACGCCATATTGTTCGCAAATATCCAGCACGGCTTGGCGCCGTTCCGGGGACATTGTCGCGGTGGTGGGATTCTGCAGGGTGGGCGTGCAGAACAACACCCGGGGCCCATGCTGCCGACAGGCGGCTTCCAACGCCTCGGGCAAGATGCCCTGCTCATCCATTACCAAGGCGCGTACCGATAATTCCAATTGATGGGCAACCGCGGTAAATCCCGGGTAAGTTAGCGCCTCGCACAACACCGTGTCACCCGCCCGGGTCAGCGTCATCAATGCCACCAGAATGGCGTGCTGGCCACCATTGCTAATCACCAACTGATCAGGCCCGGGTCGCCATGGACCACGAGCGACCCATTGACTGATTACTTCCCGATGTGCCTCTATTCCCACGTCAGGCTGATAATCAAGAAGTCGGTTGAGATCCTTCGGAAAGGCGGTCAATGCGGCCATGGCATCGCTCAGCATATCCGCCCGATTCCGGTTGAGAGGGCGGTTGATATTGAGTTCGATCAGGCCTTTGGCCGTAGCCTCCAGGAACTGCCATTGGCCAGCGCTTGGTTCTCTTCCCCGAACAAAGGTCCCTCGCCCCACAACACCATATACCCAGCCCTTTCGTTCTGCCTCTCCGTAGGCACGGGTAACGGTTCCGGTAGTAACCTCCAACGCCTCGGCCAACGACCGATGGGTGGGAAGGCGCTGATCGGCCTGTAACTCTCCAGATTGAATAGCCGCCCCAATTGCCTCGGCAATCTCCCGGTACCGTGGGCCGGTAACACCCTTAAGCCGAGGAACCCAAATTGTCATCGATACAATATTTCCCTTGACCTTATATTCTGTCTGAATAATATGGTGACATTATGAATACAATCTTAAAAAGATTCGTAATTGTACCGGTACATTCTACCCCTACAACCCAGGTAGGTCAATCATGATCCCCGATTGGAACAACCATCTATTCCCCCTCATCCTGTTCGCCTTTACCATGGCAGGCACCCCAGGCCCCAACAACCTGATGCTGACGGCGTCTGGCGCCAACTTCGGATTTCGGCGAACCATACCCCACATACTGGGGATCATCCTGGGCATGGCGGCCATGCTGCTGGCACTGGCCGCTGGTTTGGGCGTTCTGTTCCAACAATGGCCGGCCATCCATCAAGGGTTGAAGGTTGCCGGCGCGTTCTTTCTTTTTTATCTGGCGTGGCGCATCGCCACCACGCGCACCGGGCAAAGCACTGCGGTTGAAACAGGTCGCCCGCTGAGCATGATTGAAGGGGCTTTGTTCCAATTTGTTAACCCCAAGGCCTGGGTGATCAATCTCTCGGCACTCGCGACCTTTTCCGTTACCGGAGCGGAGTACTGGAGTTCGACACTTTGGATTGTCCTGATATTTTCCTTGGTTATGCTCAACACCCTCCCCTTCTGGACCAGCTTCGGAGTGGTGCTCGGCCGACTACTCTCCTCGCCGCGGTCGTTGGCAAGATTCAATCTCGCGATGGGCATCTTGACCGCTGCGTCCGTAGTATTGATTTTGCGTTGATATCTCCAACAGTGGGGCGACCGCTCACCTGCTGCGCTCCCTGACCTCCCAGGGAATGATAACCGGGATGTGGCCGTCTCATTTCGCTTGAAGTATCCGCTTTTGGTATTATAGTGGGCCGATTCGGACCGCTATCCGACCACCCGCGAAAATACGTCTCCATGGAAGCGATTATCGAAAAATTTTTCTACGCCAGCCGTTGGTTGCTGGCACCAATCTACCTGGGATTAAGCCTGGCGCTGCTGGCTCTCGGCGTGAAGTTTTTCCAGGAACTGCTCCACCTGGGACCTCAGATTTTCGAAATGACGGAATCGGAGCTGGTTCTTGTGGTATTGGGGCTGATCGATATCTCGCTGGTGGGTGGGTTGATCGTGATGGTGATGTTCAGCGGTTACGAGAACTTCGTCTCACGCATCGATCTGCACGATGATACGGATAAGCTGGGCTGGTTGGGAAAGCTCGATGCAGGATCACTAAAGGCCAAAGTCGCGGCATCCATTGTAGCCATCTCGTCTATCCATCTTTTGCGCATTTTTCTGAATGCCGAACAGATCGCCGACAATAAACTGATGTGGTATGTCATTATTCACCTGACCTTCGTATTGTCGGCCATCGGGATGGTGGTGCTGGACCGCTGGACCGAAAAACACTAACCGTCCCTTGAAGATAGGCAATCACCGGCATCAAACCAAAGGCTGTGCCGGCAACAAGCCACTTTCAGATCCATCGCCGGTGGCGAAACCATGTCAGTAACCCGCCAACGGTTACCATCATCATTCCCGTAACCGCCCAGGGCCCCCATTCCGACCGCAGTAAAGGCAAATGAACAAAGTTCATACCAAACACACCAGCCAGCAAATTCAATGGTAAAAATAGTACCGAGACTATGGTTAGAATCCGTAATATCTCGTTGGTGCGCCGTGAATTGATAGAAAAATAGATCTGTACCAGGGCATCGATATCCTTCTGCACGTCAATGGCATGATCATATACCCGGCGCAGGTGTTCCTGCAGATCGTTGAATCGGACGGCCAGCGATCCATCGATGGCAAGCGCAGTCTGCTCACGCCACGCGTATATCACGTCTAGCTGACTTTCAGTGGCTACCGCCAGACGCCGTAATTGCCCATGCAAGCGCAATAATGCCCGCCAATCGTCAAACGGGAGCTGACGATCCAACAGATGCTCCTGCCAACCGGTAAGCAATTCCGACGTGGTATCGCGGCGCAACAACAACATGTCCGTGACCTGATCCAGCAGTTGTTGCAGCAGCATAGCGGTGCTTACAGGGACGTGGCGCGGTGACCCCAAAAACCGTTGATGCAGCTTAACAAACACGGGATCGTTCTGAGCACGCACACTGACGACGGCATTGCCGGAGACAATGAAGGAAATCGGTGAAGTAGTTGGATAGTCCGGCGGACTATCGGGATCCATCGTCCGCACGATGAGCAGATCATAGTCATCGGTACTATCAAAATAGGGAGGGTGGGTCTCGTTAAGGGTATCCTGTATGTGTCGGTCGTGGAGACGCACGCCTAGCCAACGTTCAGCCTGGTCGTGCCAATTCTCCTCGGAGCGTTCCACATCCAACCAGTAAAACCCACCCGCCACAGCGTCATGCTCTGCATCAGCCAGCTCGGGGGCATGCCCCGGTGTAAAGTAAAGAACCCGCATTAGCGCCCCTTTTCACTATCCGCTTTTTTTACCACCCCCGGCGGAGCCGGAGCCCGACTGAACGGATCGATGCCAAAACGGCTATCGCACCCAACCCTCTCCATTCGATACAGGCAGGGAGATCAGCTGCACTACCCGACCCCTTCATGATTTGAGCAACGCCATGAACTCTGCCCGGGTACGAGGATCCCTCTCGAAAGTGCCGCGCATGGCGCTGGTCACGGTGGTGCTATTCTGTTTCTGAACTCCCCGCATCATCATGCACGTGTGGCTGGCCTCCATGACCACCGCTACCCCATGAGGATTCATGGCTCCCATTAGCGCGTCCGCCACCTGACTGGTCAGCCGCTCTTGAACCTGCAGACGCCTGGCGAAGACATCCACTACCCGGGCCACCTTGCTTAAGCCAAGAACCTGTCCATTGGGCAGATAGCCGACGTGGGCCCGGCCAAAAAAGGGCAGCATATGGTGTTCACATAACGAGTAAAACTCGATATCCCGGACCAGAACCATCTCCCGGCAATCCTCGTTGAACAAGGCACTCTTGACGACCTCATCCGCATCCACCCCGTACCCGCTGGTTAGAAAGTCCATCGCCTTGGCCACCCGCAGTGGTGTACGGATCAGACCCTCTCGGTTGGGATCGTCGCCTAGCCGGATCAACATGTGACGAACCAGCGCTTCGAATTCACTGTCGTATACCTCGGACTCGGAATCGGGATCCAAGCTGTTGGCATAACGACCCATCGCCCCCGGGGCCGGTTTGTCATTCTTGATATTCATGGTTAGTAGCCGTTCCAGATTTGGCGGAACCGGTCCGCCGCCAATAACACCCAATGAATGTGGCGCAACATTTCCATGTTACCCCCGATCATGGCTGGGGACATCCTCCAACGGTCCCCATTCGGCAGATTGGACAACGAAGGAGGGGCACTATTCTGAAACCCAGGTTAGCGTTGTGGATCCGGTTCGATACTGGCCAATGTAGCCCTGCCATTTTCGGCGATCATCACCACCGCCACCGCGCCCTGACGTAAGTCCCGCTCCAACTGTTGCGCCTTGTTCTTTGGAGCGAACCAGGCCTCGATGCCATAACGTACGCCAAGCTGCGCGCCATCCCCGGCTACGGAACGTATCGCACGGCCGCGGATGAACAAACCCGAATTCGGTCTCTCAAGGCTGGCTCCGGCGAAACCATAGATATCGTCGTCGGCCTTTTTAAGACGCACGTAAATGACTTCGTCATTGCGAATTCCCCGCGCATCATCTAACTCAGCCGCCGGAATCGTGGAGATCCCGTATCTCAAGCGGGCATAATTGCCGCGGAACAGGCTGCGAGGATCAACCGGCAGGGTCGCCAGTTTGACGGGTTTGCCGCTCCACAGAGGATAAACCGCTGCAAGGTATTCCACTGCCAACACCCCAATCTGAAAGAGTATTGCCAACCCCAACCCCCCGGCGATCAGGCCCTTGTTCATTTCGGACGATCTCCCACCGGGTGCTTAATTCGCCAATAACGAGCAGAACCAAGCAATATCGCCGCGAACACTGCAAACAGAATGGCAGCACCCACATAGTCTCCAATCAGGTCTATGTAGCGAAGCAGACCCGTGGTCAGGATCACCGAAACCCCCAGGTAAAAATCATGGGAACGTCCCTCTGCGATACCTCTCCGAATCAGCAGCACTCCGCTCCCAATGAGGAGCAAATTGGCCGCGACCTGATACAGTTTGGCATCCCCTGCAATCGCTCCGAGCAAAGGGGTGGTAAATAACAAAAGGTAGATGACGGAAAACCACAATCCACCACCCCAGCGTCCCCGGGAGGCCAGGTGGGCCGCCGCTGAAACCCCAAAACAGATTCCGGCTATGGCGAAGTGGGTGGCCGGTTCCTCCCGGGCTTTCTCAAGATACTCTCGCCAGAGATCCTCGAAACTCAGCGCCAGCAGAAGCAATACACCCAAACGCACCACCCAAACGCGCATAAGTGTTCCGTAGTCGGTCCACCAATAACGATGAGAATATGTCAACAGACTCGCCAAACAACATCCGACAGCCAGCAACCCGGCGCTCAACGTAAGATGGGCGGCGCCGAACCGGAAACCCTGCCCCTCCCCCAGCCACCAACCAAGGTTGAACTCAACCCATAAAACAGTTCCGAATAACAGTCCCAGAAACAGCAGCTCGCTTTGCTTGCGGAACAGTACTGACCAAGCGAGGGCCAGCAAGAGCAACGGGTAACTGGCCGGATAGTA
>JAGRGP010000138.1 GCA_020445415.1 Gammaproteobacteria bacterium
CTGCCCCTCCCCCAGCCACCAACCAAGGTTGAACTCAACCCATAAAACAGTTCCGAATAACAGTCCCAGAAACAGCAGCTCGCTTTGCTTGCGGAACAGTACTGACCAAGCGAGGGCCAGCAAGAGCAACGGGTAACTGGCCGGATAGTAGTGCATTTGCGCCTCGACCCAGAACCACAGGGTACCCAGCGCAAATGCCAGAACCATCAACAACCGGCTCTCCAGAAGCAGGGCGATGGGCAGCACGCCGACCGACCACCAATAGATTCCATCGGGAAAATGTTCTCCAAGGTGGTAGATTTGGGCGATCAACATGATCGACGCGCCGTAGCAGAGACTGCCCAGAAAAAATGCTCCGACGGCGGCCTGTTCACGCCCCCTTCGGTAGCTGAACCACCCGAAGAGATTCACACCCAGGGTCAATGTGATCAGACCGCCCA
Source organism: Gammaproteobacteria bacterium (assembly GCA_020445415.1). Classification (GTDB taxonomy): domain Bacteria; phylum Pseudomonadota; class Gammaproteobacteria; order Chromatiales; family Chromatiaceae; genus HKST-UBA178. The sequence goes on from JAGRGP010000138.1 coordinate 441, forward strand.
TGCGTATCGACCGTGGGATCTCGTCCCAGTTAGCTCCAACCAATGTAATGATGGCCAAGCCGATGAACAGATACCCGAGAACGAGGACCAGTTGATAACCAATGGAGTGCCTTGCGCGGTCGTGATAATCGACACCGTAACGGGAGGCAATCCGCTCGGCCTGGGCCGTGCTGATGATCCCGTCCCCCACCCAGGCTTGGATCTCATCGACCAAATCATTCTTCAGCAATCGAATCAACCTCATGATTACTCCGTTTCGCCCCCCTAGGGCAGCTTCGATCCCCGAGCCGGGGATGGTGGACTTTGTAGCATAATCGGGGTGCGGGGTGCCGGTAAACTCGCGGGTCCGGCATAGTCATCCCAACCGTCCATCAAAGTCACCAACCAGTTAAAGGCTTTTGGTTGACGGCGCAAGATTGTGGACTAGGATTGAAGTATCGGATGCTAACCGCAGGTTGCTCGTCCCCCTGCAGTGGGTTTCCGAAGATGCTTTTTCACCTCCCATCAGCGGCCATATAAGGAGGCGTTGTACGCCAAAAACACAGTAGTTTAGTCAGAATATCTCTCGGAGGTATGCCATGTCATTTCTCAATCCCACCCACTCTGATCTGCGTCGAGACCCCGTAAAAGCGGTGAGCCTTCCCAAAATTCTCCGGGTGGTCGGCAACACCGGTTCACGGAAGCGACCTGTGGAAGGCTTGGTGAAAGTGGCCGAAATCACCGGCTATATCTTGATTATTGCCTCACTCTCGGTGGTTTGGTTGACGGGCCAGTTTCCGTGGTTTGTCCTCATGCTCCCAGCATCCATCCCGCTCTATGCCCTCATGTCCGGCCAACCCGACCCATAATCTTCCAACAACTGGCCGTGCGCTGGCGGGAAACGACGGCCGATTATGATCCAATTGCCGCAAATCCCCATTCTCGCTCACCGTGTGTGCCGAGAATGGGGTGTGAATTGGATTTGTCGGGGCAAATTCGTCACCGCTTCGCCGGGCTGTTCCGTGCGTGCCCCTTGCCCCGTGGAATCGTAGTGCCTGTCAATCGGTAAAACCGGGATATTCGTCAATGCGCCATCGTTGAGGCTGGTGATCATCCTCATCGGCGATCCGCAGCTTCGACCAGGAAGCGACCACGAATACCATCACCAGGATAAACACGACAATAAGGCGGGTGGGTGTCAACATAATGGATCTACTCGATACGACTCCAAAGTCTGCAACAGGTAGAGTCGCCACTATGTTATGTGGTCTTAGGGTGCTTCACAACCAGGTCAAACGGCGATCAGATTCGGTAAGCGGATATCCGCCACTTCCAACCTTGCCGTGGCTTGTGAAACATCGGATATTGACCGTTACGGCATTCTCAATAAATGCCCGTGTTTCTCTCCAGGTTGGCTATCCTTTATTTCATTGAGAAATACCCGACCGGCGAGATCAGTCAGGATCATAAGGCTAACGACAGAACCACGGACATGAATCACAAACAGAAACACACGCTAGCAGCCATTCAGCAGGATCCTCCTAGCGGCAACGTGCATTGGCGTGACGTGGAATCCCTGCTCCATGCGCTGAATGCGGAAATTATCGCCTCCCATGGATCGCGATTGACCCTCATGCTGAATGGGGTGGAGGGCACGCTGTGCAAGCCGCACCACGGCTCGGCGGTATCAAAGCAAGACCTGCGCCACTTACGGGACTACCTCCGAAGCGCCGGAATCTGAGATATCAGCAGGATCTTCCGGGACGGGCGGAAACAACCGGCGCGGCCATCCGTTGCCGACAAGAATCCCACCCGGCCAGAAAGGCATGGGTATTTCCATCGCTATCCGCGGGATTCATGCCTCAGCGATCGTAGGCCTGAAATATCTCCTTTGGTGTATTGGTCTCACCCTCTGCAAACAAGGCCTTTATCCCACCGAAAAAGCCCGGATTCTCGGGCTCCACGTAGGTGGAGCGGCTGGCCGCATCGGCCAACGCTTGGGCTTCACGGGCTTGCATCTCGGCGGTCTTTATCGCTATGCGCTCCTCGAGCTGCTGCCGCATTTCCAACAGATGAGGTTCTCCGGGCACGATATCCAAGCCGCGGGCTACAAAGCGCAGCCCCTTTTCGTATTGCTCTTTCTCCATCTGGGTAAGCGCCAGTTCGCCGTAGCGGCGAGTAATTTGCCGCATTCCCTGGTTGGCCTGCTGATTACCCGGATCAATGGCGAGCACTTCGCGGTAGTAATGCCAGGCACTCTCTCGTTCTGGAAAGCGTAGTCGGTCTTTTTTAAGGGCCTGGTCCGCGAGCAACAGTAGCTGGTCGACCTGCTGGTTATGCGCTTCGTCGACAGGGAGGAGCTCGGCCTGCCCAGCGATTTGCCCTGCCAGATCGTCATCGGCAAGAGGACTACTGTTGATGCTTTCATCGTCGCCGAGAACCGTCACCTGCTCGGTGATTGTGGCCGTGCCGGGCACTGTTTCGGATACCGCGGACGTTTCAGTAGGACTCCACCCGGTTCCGGCGAGTTGTCCAACCGGATCAGAGGATTCGAAAAGATCTTCGAAACGGATTCTCTCTTCGCGATCCACTAGCGCGGCAAAGTTAGATTTTTTGGTATTGTCCGTCGCCGCCGGGGTTGGTTGGTCAAAGGCATCAACCTTATTGGCTGTCATTTCCTCGCGGGGTTGCGTTTCAACACCCTTGCTGACCGCTTTTGGGAGAGAGGCCGGGGGGGACGAAGTCCTCTCGTCACCGTCTACTTCGCCTACTGCCGATAGGTGGATGTCAGTAGCACCTTCCCCACTCACCGGTCCTGAGCCATGTCCGCCGGCATCCGTGCCACTTTCGCGCGGCGGTGAGGTCCCATCGATGGCGGCAACAAGCTCGGCAGGGACACTCTGATCCTTTTCCTGTTTCGCGGCAGACGCCACACCAGTCACCGCGGTGGTTTCTTCCGGCGCCGGCGGAGAACCCGGCTCGGTAGCACTGACAGACACCGTGATACTGGACCCGGATACCTGGCCAGGAGAACTGTCTCCTCCCGTTTGCCCGCTCCCCTTGAGTTCATCCAGCCCCTGCCCGGCAGTCTCCGATGTTTTGGCCAGTACCGATTGGGGTTGATTTGCCGCCGCCTTCGTTAAGTGGCGGATCGGCAAATTTAGCACATCGAGGACCGAGCTATCGCTCTGCGGTACCGGGTAGTTCCCCCCGCTCCTGGGAGGTGACGACGCCTCCGCCACCTTGGCGACTTCCCGAGCAGGCGATGGAGGCGCCTCTCCAGCTTCTCGCCAGTCTAGCTTAAACAGGCCAACCAGGAGCACCAGGGCCGCAACCCCCACACCGAGCGGTCGCTGGTATCCACCCAGATAGGAAAGGATCCCCACTCCGTTCCGGGCCGGCCGCCGGGTTTGCGCTTCGCCACCCTCGAGTTTCGCTACGGCATCTCTGATACTGACCACTTCGCCGTTTACGAGCGGTGGCGGTGGCGGAGGTTCTACCTCGCTGGTGGACCCTTCACTGAAGACCGGTGGCTGCTCATCATCCGCTGGAACGGTCAGTTCCGGTGCCACCGGCCGGTCGACCGGAAGGTGTTGGTCATCGGGATGCTCGGCAAGGAATGCTTTTTCCTCTCGGGTGAGGTAAATCATCCAGCTAGGAGGCAGCGCATTGGCATCTACCAACTCCTGCATTCCCGGTAGGGGTTTGCCTTTATCCGGTGCCTTCGGCGAGGAAAATAGTGGCAACAACAGCTCGCCTTTGATCTCCTGCAATACCGTCACTACGTCACCGATGTCAAGGCATTGGCGACGCTCCACCGCGCCGTGCAAAAAGAGCCGCGCGCACAGTTTACTGATGTAACGGGGTAATCCGCCGCTGAAGCGGTGTATCAAGACAAAAGCCGCCGCCGATATGGCGGGATGGCCAGTCCAGCCCGCACACTCCAAACGATGCAATACATAGTGGCGGGTCTCGGCAAGGTCTAACGGTTCCAGATCACAGGCCGCCATCAATCGTTGATGCAATTGCTCCATGCTCGGCTTGTGCAACCGTTCGCGCAACTCCTGCTGACCCAGCAGAAATATCTGCAGCAACGGCCGCGATTGATAGGTCAGATTGGTGAGCATGCGGACTTCTTCAAGAGCCGCCTCCGACAGGTTCTGTGCCTCATCGATAATCAGCAAGGAACGGGGCTGGAGCCTTAAGAACTTTTCAAATTCGAGCAGCAGCGTGGCCTTATCCAGTCCCGCAGCCTCGAGTCCGAAGGCATAGGCGATCATACGCAACATATCTTCCACGCCGAGTTGGGTGCTGACCAACTTGGCGGTGCGGATATTTCCGGGTTTGATGGTCGCCAGGTAATCTTCCACCAGCGTGGTCTTGCCGGTACCCGAGTGGCCGGTAACGACCAGAAAACCATCTCCCTGTTCCAGGATGTGCTGCATGTAGGCCTGGGCCTTTCGATAGCTGCGGTGGGCGTATACGAATCTGGGGTCGGGGGTTAACCTGAAGGGCTCAGCATGCAGCCCGTAATATTCTCTGTACATGATCGATAGCTTTGGCGTACATAGTGACACAAAACAATAAGTGCTGAATCCGGCCTGGCAAAGCACGCGGACTCCCCACGGAATAAACGGCGGTACCAACCCATACCCTATCTTGCCCAACCGCCACTCCACGGCTTCGCAGTCCCGCGGAGCCATGGGTATTTTCTCACTATACACCAATAGTTTAACCGGCAATGCCGGTTATGAAAGTACCTTTTACCTACAAACGCAAAAAAAACTGCAGAAATTCCAGTCTGTTACAGAAAGAATTTAGATCATAAAAAACGAAATATATATTTAACCTATTGTTTTAATTATATATTATTAAGTGGCACCTTAACGCCGATAACCTGACCGCTCCGCGATGATCTCTTGCCGATCAGACCCACTACACCACTGCCGCTGGCTAACTTGCTACCGGCCCGTAACGCGAACAATCCTCCCGTAGCCTACACCCCATAAGGGATAACCCGGATTAACCGAACCAGGTTATCCCTCATTGAGCCTGATCAGCGATGCTCTAGACCACTACTATTTGCCCACTTTGATCACCAACCGAGCCACCGGATTTTGAAATCGATGAACCGATGCGGTGAGATCGCTGGCACCACCGTTGGGATCATGATCGCCGAGTATCCCGCGGTGCACATGTACCCGTGGGTTGTAATCGGCGCCCGCTATACCGGTCCCTCCAGTCCCGGAATTGCCACCGGGATCGGCGGGAATACCGGGCGTCCCAGGTGCCCCCCCACCGTTGATCACCTCGTCATTGGCTTCAGTACCCGCGTCATAACCTTGCAGGTAGTAAGTATAGGTGCCATGCGCGCGAGGGATTTGCAGTGAGTCCAAACCGACAAAACCGTCGTTAGTGGGTAATAACATGGCAGTGATCGACAGACGCTCCCGATAGCGTCCCTTGACTTGCAAGTCAGCGCTAGTGCTCTCTCCCGGCCCGAGTAGTCCGCCAGCGGGATTCTCCACAACCCTTCCCCCATGATCGGTAACCTCCAGGGAGAGGCCTGCGATATTGCCGCCTTCGGCCATCGCCTGTAGATTGTCGGAGGCCATCTCACCGACTTGGAACAGATGCTGCTGAGGTTTGTGCAGTGCCACCAGCAGCGGAGTAAAGTACAGCGCATTGGTTAGGTTGGTGATCTCCACGGAAACCTGCCGGGCAAATGCCGGTACCGAAGCGAGTAGGCTGGTCGAGACTAGGGCAGCTATCAGTGTTTTTTTCATGCTTTTCTCCTTCGCATCGTGATTTGGATTGACAACGTCGTCTATCCCAACCTCCGCAGGTCCCAAGACGGTCACGAACTGATCACGAATTTATAACAATCGCCGGTGGACACCGGTGCAGCGCTTCGCCGCCTTGATAGCAGAAGCCGGCTGGCCGGTGACTACCCGGTGACCAAGTTCGGCAGCATCAGCGAGGCGATACTCAGGACCAAGAAGAATCCGCACATATCCGTGACCGTCGTCAAGATGGGACCCGAAGCAACCGCTGGATCAACTTTCAAGCGCTTCAGCAATAGCGGAATGGTGCCCCCAAGCGACACCGCCACCAAGGTATTGCAGGCCAACGCGGTACCTACCACCACCCCCAGATACAGATTTCCCTTCCAAAACCAGGCCGCTGCCGCAATCAGGCATCCCAGGATTACTCCGTTAATCAGACCAACGGAGACTTCCTGCAACCAAACACGTGCCGCTTCGTAGGGCTTGACAATGCCAAGCGAGAGCTCCCGCATACTGACCGCGACCGCTTGGTTTCCCGAACAACCGCTCATATCCGATACAATGGGAAGAAAAACCGCGAGTGCAATAACCGCACTCAGGGTTTCTTCATAAACCGCAATCACGCTGGCGGCAATAATGTTCAACAGAATATTCAGACTCAGCCAGGAGAGTCGCCGCCTGGTTCTCGTCAGGACCGGTAAACTGCGAATCTCATCGCCACCCACAATACCCTGAGACTTGAGATAATCCGTGTCCCGGCGCTCTTTGAGAGCCCGGTTTAGATCATCTCTCCTCAGCACGCCGAGCAGTTTTTGGCGGTCATCCACCACCGCCACGGCACTGAGCTGATGACATTCGAACATGCTATCCAACTCATCCAACGAAAAGGATACCGACACGAAACGGGGAGGCCGCACGATCTCACTCACTGGCAGGGTGCGCCTTGATAATACCAAGTCCTGTAGATCGACTGCGCCGATCAACGTCCCCAGTGGGGAGACAACATAGACTTGTGCGTCTTGATTGGGCCAGCGTTCCACCCATTCACTGAGTCGGTCCAGGACACTGCTGACCGTGTCGGTTTCCAAAAACGACAGATATTCCGTCACCATCAAGCCACCGGCCACATCCCGCGGATAGCGGATTAGTTCTCGAACATCCGCCGCATGACCGGGGCTCATCTCGGCCAGTATGGCCTCGGCCTCGTCTCGGTGCATATCTGCCAGTAAATCAGCTTGCTCCGCGCTCTCCATGCTGCTGACAATGGAAGCCGCATCACCCACCGGAAGTCGCTCCAGGAAATCGGCTGCATGTTCGCCGGGTATCTCCTCCATGATCTCGGCGGCCTCAGCCGGAGACAGGGTAGTGAGAACACGCTCCCGGTCACTGGCATCGAGACGCAACAGCGAGCGAAAAGCCTCACTCGGCCCAATCGCTTCGATAAACGTTTCCAGTTCACGCCGCTCGCCGGCGTTGGCGTAGAATTGCAATGTCTTCCACGGCTCAAACCTCGGGCCATCTGTCATGGTTTCCGCTCCAAAACAAATAAAATGCCAGGTAGCAACCCGGCAACGACAGGTAAACAAGATTAGGAAATGACCACGATGGATCCCAAGGCCAATTCCGTTACTGGAGTATAGTCCCGGTATTCGGTAGCGGAGAGTGGGTATCCTGTCCTACCGTCCTGGATAGCCGAACGATACCGCGCTGTTAGGCCGCAATCGCACGACACCGGTGCAAATTGAATCGCAACCTTGGTCTGAAAGAAAGGGCCAAAAATACTGGACAATAGTTGTCGTCGGTTCGTTAGTTCAACACGGTCACAAACGGGGCCGACAGGGCGGGAACTTTCCCGGCGACATACCCCGAACCAACGCCGGCCTGTAACCAAGGCATTGGTTCGGGGAAACCTTTGTCTTTCCCACCCGCCGGAATTACCGGAAACGATGAGTGAATAATTGCCTATGAACTTTGTCGAGAACCATTCACGGCTAGCCCGGGGTACGGGCTGCCGATTGCTCTGATCCGCTCTCCTCCCGATCAGTTCTCAGCAAAGCAGTAGAAGTAGCCAGCGCCTCCCGTCTTGGTGAGATCTTCCTGGCTGCATCCACGGCTGGGATGAGCCGAGTTCCAGGAACTGTTGCCACCGCCATGCCTGTCGTGGTGACCTACCTGGGCGCTACCTTCACCGCTGCTAGTCCAATTATTACAGGTATGGTCCTGATCATCCGGGAAATAGGCGGTGCCGTCTTCCTGGGTACCGGTCAGGATATCGTGCTCATTGGGTTGGTCGTACCGGCCTTTGATTCGCTCCCCTCGTTCGTCGAGCGCGGTCTCGAGGGTAATGGTTTTGTTGTAGAGATGCAGATCCGTTGGATTGGTTGCGATCAGGGCACCCCGGGCATTGTACCAGGGGCCATTGCCGATTCGCTGCCGAGCGAATATGCCCCGCTTGCCCGGCTCCTCTGTACTCAGGTAGGCACGCCACTGGCGATCACCGGCGCCTACTGCCGCCGCCAGCTTTTGGCAATGGGCATCGGCACCTTCCAAACCACCCAAATCACCCCCCTTCCCGGGGCCGGAACTGGTGACAAAAAACCCCATTGGCCGCTCTTCCGCAATGGCCTGAGCGTAACCGCCAACCGCGCCAAGCGCCACTACAACCACCCATACCTTCTTATTCATGTTAATCACGTAGCCTACCTCCTTGAACTATTAATAGACTTATTTGACCCAGTTGGGGCAGTTCGACTACCGACCGGCGCTAGCCGTACCCCGGTTGAACCACCCGGGAGTTCACACCAGCGAGACGGGTACCCTTTTTTGCCACTAGCACCCCTCTCCCAAGGTTCTTAAACACCGCGCCCCTGACGTCGTCTCCGGCTGTCGCCGAGTCAGCGGTGGGCCACGCTTATCCAGTCCTCATCCAATTGTCGGAAATATTGGAGTAAAACTCAGTAAAGCGGCTGCAAGCTCACGCGGGTATCTGGCGGGACAAGTGGGCCTTGCCCGGTGCGCTCCCAGCGCTGATATACCGGGTCCGGCCACAAAGATTGAAACCCGGCAATCACCGCATCTATTTCCTGGCTCGACAGTTTGTGTCCGAATGCTGGCATCCTGCCACCGTAATCCCCCCCACCCCGTCGGATGATCCGACGAAGCAGCGGGAGTTTATGATGCCAGGAATGTCCCTGACCATTTAAGGGAGGTGGGGGAAGAAAACCATCCGCCCCCAACCTATGCCAGTTCTCCATCGATTCGCCTCTGGCACCGTGACACTGCGCGCAGTGCTTCTGGAAGAGAATCCGCCCTTGGTCCACCTGCTCATCACGGTACCAACGGTCGTGCTTGGCCTCTGTTTCTGTCGCCAGCAAGGGGGATGCTTGCAACCCCAGTACCAATGGAACACCGAACACGTATCCACGGATCCGCCCGTTGTTCCTTTCGAACCCTGTGAATCTTCCTATCGGCCTGTTCCCCATGCAATGCTCCCCAAGTAACCCGTGGAGAAAGCCGCTATCTGTGCGATATTGCGCTGTCCTCCTGTCCCTCTATTTAGTAGATGAAACCAGCCCTTCTGTCTATACCAGGAAAATTGTTGAAATCTCCCGAGGAACGCAATCCCGAGGGTTTGCCGATCCTAAAGGGATGCCATCCAGTGCCCGGGGCACGACGGACATCCTCGCGGCGCCACCCTGACCTCTGAGAACGGATCCTCCGAACACTGCTCGAGAAAATGGGGATGATGGGGTTGAGGAGACTATGTGGCACCTAAGACTCAGGACGCACTTACCCAATTCCCTTTATTATTACGGCAGGCGATATCCGAGTAACGCTCGCTACGGTTACCTACCGTGATAATTTCCCGGTACTCGCGGCAATATTTACGCTGAGACTTCTGATAATAGGTCCTCTCCGGAACTACAATACCGGAATTCCCCGATTGAGGATTTTCCCAACGCAGTACCTTACCGCTTTGAAGGTATTCCAATGCCTCTTGGGCCGCCTGATCGGCTAACGCCTTGTCACGTTCTGACATCAACACATACAGTGGCGGGCCTTCGCTACTACCCTCTGGCATACCCGCACATGCGGTGACTAATAATACGAACGGCAACATCCACGCGGGTCTAGATTCGATAACAGACATGCTTTTGTTCTCCAACTTTGGGGTTGTAATTTTGTCTGGGTAAGGGGTGGCATTTCCCATGCCACCCCTTGTCCCATGCTTATCGCCAACCAGACCCGATAGCCGACGCCTCATCCGCAGCCGATAACGCATCGCCCACGCCCTGGCCGATACTGTTCATACTGGTGGACGAACGGTCCGCTGCAGAATTGCGAGAGCGGTTGCCACGCTCATGATCTGATCCATCATCGATCCCCCTTCCACGGCGACCTCGATCATCTGCGAGGTCGTGATTAGGTCCGTCATCCAGACCCCGCCCACGGCGGCCATGATCATCCCCCAGGTCGTGCCCCGGCCCGTCATCCAGACCTCGCCCCCGGCGGCCATGATCATCCCCCAGGTCATGTCCAGGCCCGTCATCCAGACCTCGCCCCCGGCGGCCATGATCATCCCCCAGGTCGTGCCCCGGCCCGTCATCCAGACCTCGCCCCC
>JAGRGP010000139.1 GCA_020445415.1 Gammaproteobacteria bacterium
CCGGTCTGTCATCCAAATAACCGCCAGCCCGATCAGATACGAGAACCCAAGCAGTTTGAAAAATATTCCCCACCGCCGGGCGCGGCGTTGTTCCTTGAGGGATGAGAGCGCCAACTGCTTGACCAAATCCCGCTCCCATGCCCCCACTCCTTCCGTTTCATCATACTTCTTATGTGACTTGAACATAAATATATATCTATATGTTTAACAAATATTTAATTTAAAAATAAATGGCCCACTAATAGCAGCAGTCAAGCCAATCGACCAGCTCATTGATGTCAGCGATCAAACCTGCCGGACCGTGGGCCAACAACCGTTCCCGAGAGTGTGCACCGTAGCCGACCGCCAGCGCCTTGACCCCAGCGTTACCCGCCATCTGCATGTCGTAGTCGGTATCCCCAATCATAATGGCCCGCTCCGCGGCGACACCCAGTTCATCCAAAATTTGCAACAGCATTTCGGGGTGAGGCTTGGAGAATGCCTCATCCGCGCAACGTGTCGCGTGAAAAAGCTTCGCCAAGCCTGCCTGTTGCAGCGCCCGCTCCAAACCCTGCCTTCCCTTACCAGTGGCTACCGCCAGCAGGTAACCACGACCCGCCAATTCCCGCAGAACAGTATCGGCGCCGCTGAACAGGGGAGTAGGGGTTTCATCCTGATAAAGGTAATGGTGCCGATATCTGGATACCAGGCGGGCTACCAATGCTGGATCGGCAGCCGGGAACAATCTCTGAACAGCCTCACTCAAACCTAGACCGATGATATCCCGAACCGCGGCATCCGAGGGGATGTCCAAACCGAGGTCCGCGGCCGCCGCCTGCATGCAGGCCAGGATACGTGCCTCCGAATCCATCAGAGTACCATCCCAGTCGAAAATCAAGAGCTGCAAGCCGTTACTCATCGGCCACCTCCGGTATTCCACACCGGCAATCCCGGACTGACCAGGCACGGAACCGCTTCGGAGTTTAGATCACGCAGGTACAGCACAGGATTCAACCGTGGTCACTGCCGAGGCGATCCAGCAACCGCTCCAGGCTAGATTCAAGAGGCGCGACAAAACGCAGCTGCCGCTGTTGATCCGGCCAGTGGAAACTGATCGATTCTGCATGTAGAAACATGCGTTTCAAACCCAGCGCGCGCCACGCATGATTGCTCGCATTATCGCCATACTTTGGATCGCCCAGAATGGGAGTCCCGAGTTGCGCCGCGTGTACCCGAATCTGATGGGTTCGGCCGGTTACCAGCTCTGCCTCCACGAGCATACTGGAGGCAAACCGTTGGCGCACAGTAAACCGGGTCACTGCCGCTTTACCCAGTGGGTCCACCTGCACCATGCGCTCACCACTTTGCAAAATGTTCTTGATAAGCGGCGCATTCACTGTCATTCGATCCTTCGGCCAGGACCCCGCCACCAGCGCAAGGTAACGCTTGTCGATGCCGTTGTTTCGAAGCATCTCATGGAGAGTACGCAAGGTGCTTCTGCGCTTGCTGATCAACAGACAGCCCGAAGTATCCCGGTCAAGCCGGTGCACCAGCTCCAATTGCTTTTCCATCGGGCGCAACCGGCGCATCCCTTCGATAACCCCAAACCGCAATCCGCTGCCTCCATGCACCGCAAGACCCGCCGGTTTGTTAAGTACCACTAGGCGATCATCCTCATAAAGGATCGCCTGTCCCAGGCCTTCCAACAACCGGCTATCGAACTGTAACACCTTCTGCTCACCTGCCCGGACCGGTGGTATTCTCAGCAAGTCACCTTCCTGAACCCGATAGCTGGCTGGCTTTCGGCCTTTGTTTACCCTCACTTCCCCACGTCGAAGTACACGGTAGATAAAGCTCCGCGGCACCCCTTTCAATAGGTTCACGAGATAGTTGTCAATGCGCTGCCCATGGAACGCGGCTTCCACCTTCAGATAGCGCACCTCCATCTTTTTCTGTTCTGGCTCTGACATTTACCTATCATACCAGTTATCATCCCAATTGATGCATACACGGGACAGGGCTATAATCTGTCTTTGTCAACTGGCGAAATCCTCAGTGTTCCGTTTGCATCGCCGGGCAGGACAGTTTCCTGAGAAAGGAGCGCCATGTCGCGCCCGTACCGGCAACGAGGATTTCTGGACTCCCCCAGTCAGTCTATAGGTCTTGAGGCTATCCCTGAGCCCGGTGGGGGTTCAGGCAAATCGCCTTACGTTCCTATCGGGAAGATGCCGGCGGAGTGACTGACAAAAGTTTTCTGTTTTCCGTGATAAATGACGGAAAACTCAGTACTGTTAAGAATATTGAACTACGCGCCCGCGTCAGCTGAAAACGCTTCCTGAGAGCACCGCCGATCGTTGGGATCGGCCTGGCGTGCGGAAATCGGGCAGAGGCTATGCTGCCCGGAAGCCACAGCAAAGTTGAACCCGCGCGTCCTGGTATCGGTGCAAATCATACCGGTGATCGGGAAACGGTGGGCGCGTGACCAAGGGATTATAAAATGAAACGTATGCTGATCAATGCAACTCAGCCTGAGGAGTTGCGCGTGGCTATCGTGGATGGCCAAAGGCTTTTCAACCTCGATATAGAATCTCCCGGGCGGGAGCAAAAAAAAGCCAATATTTACAAAGGGAAGATTACCCGGGTAGAGCCCAGCCTCGAGGCCGCATTCGTTGACTATGGCGTCGACCGTCACGGTTTTCTCCCGCTAAAGGAGATCTCCCGTAGCTACTTCTCGGAAAAGACCCTAGAGGGCGGAAGCAGAATCAACATCCGCGAAGCCATCAAGGAAGGACAGGAACTCACCGTTCAGATCGAAAAAGAGGAGCGTGGCAACAAAGGTGCCGCGCTGACCACCTTTGTATCATTGGCGGGCCGATACCTCGTGTTGATGCCGAACAACCCGAGAGCCGGCGGTGTGTCCCGGCGCATTGAGGGAGAAGACCGTAGCAACCTGCGTGAGGCCATGAGCAGCCTCACGATACCCGAGGGAATGGGCCTGATTGTCCGCACGGCGGGTGTAGGCAAGAACGCCGAGGAACTGCAATGGGACCTAGACTACCTACTACAACTGTGGCGGGCTATCGAGACCTCCTCTGCCGAGCGCCCGGCACCCTTCCTTATCTATCAGGAAAGTAACGTAATCATCCGCTCGATCCGGGACTATCTGCGTTCGGACATTGGAGAGATCCTGATCGACCACCCTCAAGTGTTCGAGGAGGCCTGTGAGTTCATTGAACAGGTGATGCCTCAGTATCGGCGTAAGGTACGGCACTATCGCGACGACGTACCCCTGTTTAGCCGCTACCAGATCGAATCTCAAATCGAATCAGTCTTTCAACGGGAGGTGCGTCTCCCTTCCGGCGGGGCGATCGTTATCGACCATGGCGAGGCCCTCACCTCGATCGACATCAACTCCGCCCGGGCAACCCGGGGCGCGGATATCGAAGAAACCGCACTCAACACCAACCTGGAGGCTGCCGACGAAGTGGCTCGGCAGCTTAGGCTGCGGGATATGGGGGGGCTCTTCGTCATCGATTTCATCGACATGTCCCCGGCACGCAATCAGCGTGAGGTGGAGAACCGACTCAAAGATGCCCTCAAGGAGGATCGAGCCAGGGTACAGGTTGGGCGCATCTCGAGATTTGGGTTGCTGGAGATGTCACGGCAACGGCTGCGTCCGTCATTGGGTGAATCCAGCCAGAATCTCTGTCCACGCTGCAATGGGCATGGCTTTATTCGCGGGATCGAATCACTTGGATTGTCAGTTTTGCGCATCATCGAAGAAGATGCGATGAAAGAAAGTACCGCGCGAATCGTCGCCCAATTGCCGGTCGAGGTGGCTACTTTTTTATTGAACGAGAAACGCGAGGCAATTCATGCAATCGAGCAACGCCAATCGATCAACGTAGTTCTCATTCCCAATGTCCATCTTGACACGCCGCACTATCAAATCGAGCGGGTGCGGGCTCAAGATCAACCGGTCGGTGCCGGCGAGACGGCCAGCTACGATCAGATACGCGAGCCCGATAAAGAAGACGTGATGCGGGATAAGCTCACTGCAGCCAAGGCTGAGGGGCCCACGGTCAAGCGTATTGCCCCAGCGAATCCGATCCCCAGGCAAACGGAACCTCTCAAGAAAGCGGTTGCCGAAACGGGACTGATTCGAAGGATATGGAACGCGTTGTTTACGGAGCATGGAAAGGAATCCGTACCAGCTCCTCACGAGGAACAGGACGGGCACCAAACGCGGCAACCCACCGTGCGGCAGCGGGGCGGCGCCGAACCTCGGGACAGACGTCCAAACCAGGCCGGCTCCACTTCAACCCGCGCTTCCAAACTTGCTTCTCCGCCTGCATCGGCAACCAAATCGCCGGATAGAGAAGCGGTGCGACAACCCCGGGCAGCTAGCGCAGACGAGGCCGAAGGAAAAGCGGCTAGCGGCTCTCAGCGAGAGCAATCCGATGATGTGAGTGCAACCGGGGAAACCCGCAAGCCCAGCAACCGGAGAAATCGGCGAGGTGGCGGACGTCGACGGCGGCGCGCTGGAAGCTCCACCGAAGGCACCCAAGGTCTCCCGGGAAAGCGGGAAGGAGAACAACCTGATCGTACGGGCAATTCGGAACAGCCGGCAACCAGCACCAGCGAATCCGGTAGCGGCGAAAATAGGCGACCGCCCTCCCGGCGAAACCGACGACCGAGAAACCCGGACAACGCCGCCCGGAGCGAGAGCAACTCCAGTCAGGAACAGCAGACCGAGGGTCGTCCGAACGCCGGCCAAGACCCTTCAGATACAGACAGCAACCGGGGTGAAGCTACCCCGAGTGTTGAGGCACGGACGGGAAGCAACCCTCAAGCAAGCAGCTCGCCACCTGACAGCAACCCCAGCCCCCGGCAAGAAGATGAAGACCCCCGGAGTAGCAATCGCCGCCCACGCAGGCGGCCCGACAACAAACCGGTGGACTCCCACGAGAACAACCAACAAACGTCGGAGAATCAGGAAAAAAAAGAACAACGACTTGATAATGCCGGGAGCACCGCCACCCGGGAGGCCCAGCCGATTCCGCCAGTTTCCACGCCAGCGTCCAACGCGGCTGTGGCGGTTACACCCGCAAAGTTGGATCCGGTCCACCGTGACGACCCGCCGGTGCTGAATCCTGTCCCCAAGGAATCGGAATAGCTACGGACGGCACCGGTCCCTCAACCGGCAGCCGTTCCTGTGCCGCTATCTGTATCCGTAGGGAGGTGCCATGTAGGGCCAGCCTCTGGGTAGCCTTTGTCGTGGGTAGCTCTGCTGGGGCCGGTCGGGCCCGACAGCACCCGGGTAAGGTGGAAATACCGTCTGAGGACCCTCCCAACCCGGACGCCGGGAATATGTCGATACCCCATCCTGCGGTTCATGCTGCCTGCCCGGCAGCCCGACATCTCGACCAAAATAGCGATTCTCAGGGTATGCTGGCAATCGCGTTGGGGGACGTTGGAACCCCGGGGGGGCAAACCGCCTCCTGTCCTGGGGCGTTACCCCTTCCGGGACCGTAAAGGCCGGAGCCGGACGCCGGTAGCCAAACAATTCCCGAAAATCCCGGGCGCTCGCGTCTGGTGTCGCATGCGCGGTTTCCTCGTCTGCGCCTGGAGAGTCGGTGACAGAATCTTCCACCACGGGCGGTTCGGCTTCATGATTCGTTGGCGAGGGAGTATCTACCCCCTCCGCCGATTGGGCAATGGGTTCCGACGCTACTGGCGGGGGTTCGGTATCTCCATTCCCCGGGCGGGACTCATCATCCCCTGGGCCACTCGTCTCCATGCCGATGGATGACGGTGCTGCACTATCGGAAGTCGCCGGTGATTCCCCATCAACACCTTCTGCCACGGACGATGCAGTATCGGGTTCCTCTGTCTCCTTCTGCACCATCTCGATGGATTCGGGTTTCATCGCCTCGATAACCAATGCCTCTATCGATTGATCTGCGGCGGCTGGCCCGGAGTCCAGTTCTCCTGCCGGCGTTTTCGCTTCCGTGGAAGCGGCTCTGTCGAGCTTATCTGCACTGTCAGGCTTGCCATCCGGATCCGCCCCCCCGGTGACCGGTGCCGATCCCGGAAGCACTCCTGCCCTTTCCGGCTGCCCAGCTTCCATGGGGGGAGCAACCGTAACAGATCCTTGATTGGTAACCGTGGATTTAACCGTGTCAAGATCCGGCGCGGCAGGGGCCTCCTGGGCGTGTTGCGGGGAGCTTTCATTCACCGCTTCTGATCCATCATGAACCCGGGCCCGCAGATACAGAAACACAATGATTACAATAAGTAGCGAGATAATGACCTTGGGCCAGAATCCAGCAACAGACCCCCCTTCGCCTGATTCCTGATGTTTTTCGTTTGACATAGTTACCACTCCGTTACTATCGATGACTTTGGCGACCCGCGGCGTCACCCGCTTCTTGCCGCTAACCGGGCTTTCAGGCAGATCGCGAGAAGCATCCCCTGGTCCGGAAACAGGGGGAGTCGGAGCGACGTTAGTTACTTGCCCTTTCGATGCTGCTTTTTTAACCACTGCTTTCTTCTGAGTGGTCTTTTTCGAAACTGCCTTGCGTTTAACGACCTTTTTTTTCGCAACCAGGCCGGATGACCTCGCACCTCTTCCACTTTTTTTGGCATCGGACGCCTCGCTACCATCAGCTTGCTTTTCTTCGGCCATCGCTCATACTCCCACTGCAAGATTCAACTGCTCGACACTCTCGATCAGCGTCCAAGGTATCCGCAAACAATCGTAGACCCCTCTGAGCCGCACACACCCCCCGGCTGATCGACAACTACTCAGACTATCAGCATCAGTTCATAGAGTAACGAATGAACTTTTGCCATGCCCGTCTCCAGATGAGACTTGATCTCCTTCATGGTGATGGGTCCGTCCCCCCGGCCAGCCGCCCAATTCGCTACCACTGCACAACTCGCATAACAGATATCCAACTCTCTGGCTAAGGCCGCTTCCGGCATTCCGGTCATCCCCACCAGATCGCAACCATCGCGCTCCATTCGGTTGATTTCCATCGCGGTCTCGAGACGAGGCCCTTGGGTCGCGCCGTAGGTTGCCGATGAAGCAATACCGATGCCGCAAGCCGATGCGGAACGAAGTAGGGCTTCTCGCAGCCTGCTACAGTAAGGGCTGGTGAAATCCACATGGGTAACATGGGATAAGTCGCTCTCAAAAAACGTATGGTTGCGGCCATAGGTGTAGTCGATGATTTGGTCGGGCACTACAACAGATCCTGGATCCATTTCTCGATGAATCGCTCCTACCGCAGCAATCCCTACGACATTCTTTATATTCAGTTGACTTAACGCCCAGAGATTGGCCCGGTAGTTGACCTTATGGGGTGGAATGGTGTGCCCTGCCCCGTGTCTTGGCAAAAATACCAGGTCACGCCCGTGCAATAGCCCATGGACCAAGGGTGCTGAAGGTTCGCCATAAGGAGTATGGACAACCTCCCGGCGAATAATTTGTAGGGACTGAAGTTGGGTAATACCCGACCCACCGATTATCGCGAGTTCTGTCATGCCCGTTTCCGATTAGTGCCTACAAGAATCCCGAACCGGGGGACTGGATTCGAATCAGCAGCTATCCGCCTTCAACCTGGGCATCCGTCCGGCGGAATTTCGCGCCAATCATCACACAAACCCGCGTTGCGGATATCTCCGCTGCAAACGGTGAGGGCATTACTGTAAGGTGCCCGTCGCGATTGACGGCAAAGCCCCTTGCATCGTCTGAGTCTATTTAGAAACTGCGGTTTATCCTACGATGATACGCCTTGATGTTCAATGGTAGAGCCCCGATGCAAAGGGGGTGGACGAACGACTGCAGTGGCTGGAGAGTCTAGCAAGCAGGTCCTGGCCGCTACGCCTCATCAGACGGACGCCGCGTGCCATCAGTACAATACAGTGAAAAAAAATGCCGGCAATGCCGGCAGTTAGCTACATAATTATTATTATACATCCGGTATTTTTCTAATTCTCTGCCGCTGCAAATACACCGCTCTCCTCCAGCCTGGGAAGCAGTACCGCTTGCTCCCGCTGTATCCTCGACTCGATCGCCGAAAATACCTCCTCCGTCTCTTGCAGAAAAGCTTCATTAAAACTGAAATCACATTCTTTCAGCCATTTCTGATAATAACTCTCGAATTGTTTACGTAGTGGCTTCTCACCGCTGATAAACCCCCAGGCTAACGATTTGAGCTTAGGATCTTCATGGGTGAGTAACGGCGGATAAACCCCACGGTCTTCTTCCGAAAGATGTTGCTTCAATTTCTTTCCAAGAAGACAGAGGTGCTCGTGGGCTGCCTGAGCATTAGGTTTAATACCAAGCAGCTCTGGTTTCAACATAATCTTGAGGTTACTCAGCATCTCCAATAACTCATCATGCCGACCCCTGACTTCGTCAAGTATCTCCACGATCTGTTCCTCCTAAACTACGACAACGTGCCTAGGCTCATCGCCCTCTGCTCCCCGCCAAAGCCCCCGGCACTACTATAAACAACAGCCTAAAACCAAAAACTACCCGAGTTGCGACTCTACCTTAAACTGCCGAAGAGTATATCCGCGTGATATAAGTGTTTTATAATTTACTGTTTTATATTGTTTTTTTATCTTTAACGGGTGAGTCTTATGTCTCATATTCACTGCCAAAAAGCAAGAGAAATAAGTTTATCGGGCTTTCCATCAAGGCACCGAAAGGAAACTATTGGGTTGGCTAATCGGTAAAATCCAGGGGCATCTCCAGCTCGCCTTGGTAACCGGCGATGACTTCAAGACCCTTTTTCCACCGGCTATCTAGATGTAATCGGGTGCGGTCGGTTTTTTTGCGCCCATGCATCCGCACCAGCCGCATCTGTGCCGCAGGATCGGTATGCTGTTCGAGTTCTTCAAGGACTTCCTCCGCACCCGCCGGATGATTGCAGACCAGGATCATGTCGCAACCGGCATTGAGTGCCGACCGGGCCCGTTCCCGAACACTCCCGGCCGCGCCAGCCGCCGCCATGGTCAGGTCGTCGCTGAATACCACCCCTTGAAAACCCAATTCACCACGCAGTACTTCCCGGAGCCAATACTTGGAAAAACCGGCCAATTCGGGATCGGCATCTGCATAGATTACGTGGGCGGGCATTATTGCCTCGATCCCGGCGTCGATCAGTCTGCGAAACGGCAATAGATCATCCATGAGAATCTCCTGCCTACGCCGCCGGTCGACGGGCAAAGCGTAATGGGAATCCTCGACCACGCAGCCGTGTCCGGGAAAATGTTTACCCACCGCGGCCATGCCGGCCTCATGCGCACCAGCCATCCAGGCCAAGGCCAATTCCGCCACCACGATGGGATTAGGGTGAAATGCCCTGTCACCGATTACCTGACTAACTCCCATTCCCAAATCCAGCACCGGGGCAAAACTGAAATCGATCCCCACTCCACGCAGTTCGGCCGCCATTAACCAACCCACCGAGTGGGCAGCTAACAACGCTTGCCGCGGGTTATCCTGATAAAGTCGGCCAAACCAAGCCGCGGGAGGTAAGTGGGTGAATCCTTCCCGAAACCGTTGTACCCGACCCCCTTCCTGATCCACCGCCACCAGTAGCGATGGCTGACGCAGCCCATGTATCTCCCCTATCAATCGCTGAACCTGTTCCGGCGATTGGAAGTTTCGGCTGAACAGAATAACGCCACCGGCTGCGGGATGCCTGAGCATCGTCCGTTCGTGATCCGATAGCTCGGTGCCTTGCAGGTCAAGCATAAGGGGACCATGGCTCATGGGGTGCTCCGTCTGCCGGTTTATTCAGTTGCGGACCGTGGGATAAATTCAACTACAGTGCCGCTGCACACTATCGCGAGGCATCTTCCGCCGGGACGTCACTTCAGTCCGGGCGTGCCGTGCCGATAGAAATCTCGTACCGGCATCCAACCGCAGAAGATATCAAAATATGCGTCTGACAACAGCATTGTATCTGGTCATCGCAGCGCTCTGCCCGTTGCATCTACCTGCTGCCGTCGATTCGGGTGAACAGCCGATCTCCCCACCGGAATACTACGAACTCAAGCCCTCTTTGGTCGCCAATCTACATAGCGGGGCGCGGTACATTCGCTTTGATATACAGCTCATGACCCAGCAAAAGGAGCATCTGGATAAGTTGCAGCATCACGCGCCAGCACTCCGTCATGAGCTGTTTCTGTTAATGAGCGACCAGGATGGAGCGGCACTCAAGGAGCCCAAAGGCAAGGAAAAATTTAGGAAAGCATCGCTAAAGGCCTTGCAAAAAGTGATGAAGGAGCTGGAGGGAGAGGAGATGCCGGACGACCTTTTCTTTACTACCTTTCTGGTGCGTTGACTGGGCCGATAACGTCCACCTGTCGGCCACTAATGGAACCGGCCACCGGGCTGGGCTCAGGCCGGAGACCGGGACCCCGCTAATCCCTAATTAAAACCGCTGTCCCGACCTTCACCCGGCCGAATAGATCGATCAGGTCTCGGTTGCGCATCCTGATACAGCCGTGTGAACAGGGAATCCCCATCGGCTCACTATCTGGGCAGCCATGGATATAGATGAAGCGCCGCAGGGTGTCCCGGCTACCCCCTCGATTTCGCCCGGGCTCTCTACCGGTAAGCCAGAGTATCCGCGTGAGAATCCAGTCTCGGTCGGGAAATCGGTCGGCCAGCGCTTGACTGTATATCTCCCCCGTGGGCCTACGTCCGCGGAACACCGCATTCACCGGCAGCCCTTCACCAATCTTAATCCGGATAGCATGGCGCCCCCTCGGTGTGCAGCCGCTCCCCTGTTCCTCGCCAGCGCCATTGAGCGCGGTGGAGACGGGATACCTCTCCAGCCCCCCCTGTTCAGCACACAGAATTAGATACTGACCGGGTAAGTCGATCTCGACACGGACCCGGCTTTTCCCGTCTACCATTGGGTGTAAGGGTGCTTGATGAGATTGACGTTGTAGTAGCGCACATCGTCGGAGACCTCGTCCCCAGCCCATTCGGGTACCAGGAAAGACTCGTCCTCCGCGACCAATTCCAGTTCCGCGACCACCAAGCCCTGATTATCGCCGCCAAATACATCCAGCTCCCACGTATGATCTCCCCACCGAACCAGGTACCGGGTCTTATCGATAAACGGCTTTTCGGCGATTCCTTCCAGCATCATCTCGGCGTCTTCCACCGGAATCTCGTACTCAAACTCCAAGCGTCTGATGCCAATGGTGGCACTCTTGATGTTGAGGTGTGCCCGACCGTTTCCCACCCGAATTCTCACCGAAGCGTTGGCATTATTCGATAGGTACCCCTGTTTTATTCTGGTTTCGGATACCACCTGGGAACGCCATAGCTCATTTTTTACTAAAAATTTTCGTTCGATTTCCGTCGCCATGTCATCCTCCTTTCTGAAATAGCGCGATCGATTCCACATGCGCTGTATGGGGAAACATATCCATTACCCCAGCACTGACCAGTCGGTAACCCAATTTCCTGACAAGCAAACCACTATCCCTCGCCAATGTTTCGGGACAACATGATATGTATAGGATTCTCTCCGCGCCTATCCTGGACAATGGTTCGAGCACCTCGCTGGCACCGGACCTTGGGGGGTCCAAGACGATTTTATTGAAGCAACCGAGGATCCATTCTTCGCTAACAGGGATTTGGTAAAGGTCCGCGCAACAGTAGCGGATATTGTGAATGCTGTTGGCACGGGCATTGGATTTCGCCCGTGCGATCAAACCGGGATCCCCATCCACCCCGACCACCTCAGCGGCGCGCCGAGCGATAGGCAATGTAAAATTCCCGAGGCCGCAAAACAGTTCCAAGACTCGATCCTCGGGTTGAAGATCAAGCATCTCCAATGCCTGGTCCACCATCAACCGGTTGAGTTCCCTGTTGACCTGGGTGAAATCACCCGGGAGAAAACCGACGACGACATCGTGATTGGGAAGGCAGTAACTGAGCTCATGTCTCGTCTCGACAAGAGGGTGCATACTTTCGGGACCAGCAGTCTGCAGAAAGGGTATCAAACGGTGCTTCTGGCAAAAGGCAGCTATCGTGTCCCGATCGGAAGGAGCAGGTGACTCCAGCACGCGGAACACCAGCGCACACTGCGTATCCCCAGCAGCAACCTCGATTTGAGGCAGCTGATCCCTAACCGAAAGCGTACCTAGCATTTCCGCCAGAGGCTCAAGGAGATCTCCCACCCGGGGATCAAGTACCGCACAACGCTCTGTCTCGCAGATAAAACCCGACCCCCGCTCCCGAAATCCGACCAACACCCGGTCCTTCTTTGCTACAAACTTGACACCGAGCCGGGCTTTACTGCGGTATCCCCAACCGGAAGGACCAGCCAGCGGCACCAACAACTGGTCCGGTACAACGCCGCCGATCTCCTGAAAGGCATTCAACAGAACGTGCTGTTTGGCCCGGAGCTGAGCGCTGCGGTCCCAATGTTGCAGTGTACAGCCGCCACAGTGCCCGAAACTGTCACAACCCGCCACAACCCGTTCAGGTGATGGACTGATTACCTGTTCAACCCGGCCTTCGGCATGTTTGCGCCGTGCCCTGGTATAGGAAAACGTAACCTCTTCACCTGGCAACGCATCCATCAGGTACACGGTAAGCCCATCTACCCGAGCAATACCTCCCCGTCTAAGATCGAATGATTCGATCGCTGCCGTTGCGAGCCCGGGAGGCAACTTACTCCTACGTGACCTAGCCACCCGGCTATACAATCCCGTACCGAAAAATCGTTAACGCCGGGACCAACGGCCCTTTGGGTCCTGGTACCACCACCCCTTGCCCGCCTTGTCCACCCATGTCTTAGCAAAGGTAGCTCGCACGTCTCCTTCCCATTCCGGATGGCCGTTGGCGGCTGCTATGGCCTTGTAAAGCGCATTGCGGTCGCGATTTTCGTCGGCCACCAGTTTGTTCACCAGATTTCTGTCTTTCAATGGGACCACGGCGGGGTCGCGCACGGCAACCAGGGCATCCCGGGTAAAACCGATCGCGCCGCTCGAATAGTAGCCCGCCAAGCGCGTGTTACGGGCCTTCATGCCCGCCTGGAGCTTGCGGATTTGAGGGGTATCTACGGTGAAATTGGGTTGGGCGGCATTGGCCGCAGGGATCAAAAACTCCAGTATCCCCATGGCAATCTGCCGGTGGTCACCCCGCTGCAACCCTGCTCCCTTGTCGCTGCCGGGAACCTTGTCCTCGGGTACTTGGCCACCGAGAATATCGTCTACGATGCGTTCTGCGGCTGCCTCCGCCTGGGCAGCCGGAAAGTAAATATTGATGGTCACGCAAGCGACCAGTACCAACAGCGTGACCATCAGTCCGAAAACCTTGATCAGTTTCATATGCTTCCTTCCTCTGTGTTGCTATTCGATAACCGGGGTTCCACCTTCCGTGATCTGCTTCAGCTTGGTCAGCAGCACCCCCCAGTCTGTACGCTGATTGAACCCGATAATATCGATGCGCGGAATACCACCGCCCTTGACCAGATAGTAGCCCTGTTTAGCGGGTTCGATGCCCCCCATCTCGCAGACTCCCCTCTCCAGCCGACAGCTGATACCCAGCCGATCGTAACCAAAGTCTTTAAAAATGCTGAGAATACCCCGCGACACCGCCCCTGGAATCCCCGCGCCACCAAGATTCGAGATATTGTCCACTGCCTCCTGGCTGATACGGTGCGGCCCCGGATCGCCGTCCGGAGTCGCAAGGTGGGCGTCGAAGGAAACCGGTTCCCAATTTTCCAGCCGCAGTGAATCGATTCGTCCTCCGATCCTTCCGGTTATCTTACCAAAGGAGAAGGTACTGGTCAGTGTCTTGAGATCCAGATCCGCGATCTCCACATCGGTTTGCATGACTGGGAATACTCCGAAAAGATCTTCCAGGACAAGGTTTTTCAGTAGCACCCGGCCATCGAAAATCTGTACCAGGGTTACCCCCCGTAGCTTCAGCAATCCTTTGGAATAGGAGACACCCGGGATCATTCCGGAGAGCTTACCCGCGAGTGGTGGCCAATCCAGGGCCTGGCTCAACAAGTCCATCGAAATCGGTGTAATGTACCCTTGAAAATCTACGTCAGGACCAAAGTCGGTCTGCTCTAGCCGCAACTTTTCAACCTGCAGATACCCATCCAGCACTGGCAAGGCAAAAGGTGCTATCAAGCGGAGCCGGTTATCCGCCAACTGGAACTCCGCACTCGCGGCACCGATAGCGATATGCCGCAGCAATTCCGCCCGTCGCCAGGACAGGGTGCTGTTAACCCGTGCGGACCCGGAGTGCCAACGTAAAATACCGTCTAGCCCCTCCAGCCGGAAATTATCGACGCTATCGCCGATGATTTCTCCTTGCAGCAAGGTCATATCCTGCAGTTCTATCTGTAACTGGGTGTCGTCTTGAATCTCCATCGACAGTCGCATCCGCCCCGCAGGGTGGAGTTTTTGAAAAAATTCCGCGGTCAGCACAGGTTTGAAATAATGCTGGTAGAGGCCCTTCACATCGACCGCAGAAGTTTGCAGTTTGAGCCGGGTAAACCTGGGAGAACCCCGGAGATCCAGCATCCCCGCGGCGGTGAGCGAGATGAGCCCTTGATGCTCATAGCGAAACTCGTCGACAGTTAACCGCTCCAAACTCTTGTCCACCGCAAACGCCATCTCGGTGGCAATCTTACGACTGGCAGGATCCAAATAGATAAATGGCGTCAATACGGCCCCGTCGTCGATCATCAGCGATTGACGTCCTCGATACCCCTCAGTCACTCGCTTGAGGTCCCCCCGCCAGCTCCCTGCCAAGCCATCAGAGAGCCACAGCCCACGGGCATCGGAATAAGCGAGGCTGCGAAACTTGACCATCCATTCGGCCGCGCTTAGCCCCGCCAGATCGCCCATGATATCGAGCTTGGAATCGAGGTTTCCCGATACCTTAAACGACGGTATCTCCATTCCCAGCTGCCGTAGGTGATCTCGGAGTTTCGCCAAGACGAGCCCCTCAGCCGTGGCCGTTAACCGCCACGCGTCTAACCTGTGCGCTAGGATTACGGACAACCGGCCATTGGCAAGCTTGGGAGTGGAAATACTCAAGGCGTAGCCATCGGTGAGCGGCTGCCACCGAAACTGGAAGGGGATACTACCCTGCTCCCCATGCGCAGCAGTGAAATTGAGGATCCCCTCGTCGCAACGTATCTCCCGATCGGTTAACAAGCCTTTGGCGCAATCCAAGGATATCTGTTTCAGCGGCGACCCCAGCATGGGATGGATGAAACGGGTGGCAGACAGTGTAAAGCCCGCTTCGTCAGCATCGGCCCAGGACACCTCCAACCGCACCCCTTCCGCCTGCCACCCACCGGCTGCAAGCGAGCCGATATGCAAGTCCAACCGGTCCACCGCAAGGACCCACGAACCCAGTGAGATTAGCAGCAGGGCGAGACCTGCCGGTACCCCGCGGACTCTATGCCGCAGGAAAGACACCGGACGAGAGGTAGCGGTCGCCTCTGTCACAGACAATGGTGACGATGACCGCATCTTCGACTTCCGACGATAATGCCAACGCCGCAGCAACCGCTCCGCCCGAGGATACACCCGCAAATATGCCCTCGTCGCTCGCCAAAAGCCGGGCTGTTTCCTCCGCCCGTTGCTGGCTGACGTCGATCTCTCTATCGACCCTCAAGGGATCAAATATCCTCGGCAGATAGGCCTCCGGCCAGCGCCGAATGCCTGGAATACTCTCCCCTTCCGCTGGACGCACACCGACAATCTGGATACTGGGATTTTGCTCCTTCAAATAGCGGGACACCCCCATGATCGTGCCGGTGGTTCCCATGGCGCTGACAAAATGCGTGACTTCCCCGCCCGTGTCTCGCCAGATTTCCGGTCCGGTTGTTCGATAGTGAGCTTCCGGATTATCGGGGTTAGAAAACTGGTCGAGCACCTTGCCGCGCCCCTCCCTGGACATTCGCAACGCCAGGTCGCGGGCGGCCTCCATGCCCTCCTCCCGGGATACCAGCACCAGCTCGGCTCCATAGGCACGCATCGACGCGCGCCTCTCCAGGCTCATGTTCTCCGGCATGATGAGTACCAGGCGATAACCCCTGATAGCCGCCGCCATTGCCAACGCGATACCGGTATTACCGCTGGTTGCTTCCACCAGCGTGTCCCCGGGCCTAATTTCACCCCGTGACTCAGCCCCCAAGATCATGTTCAACGCGGGGCGATCCTTTACCGAGCCAGCGGGATTGTTGCCTTCCAGCTTCAGCAACACGCGGTTGTTCCGGTCTCCGCCCAACCGCTGCAGCCGAACTAAAGGCGTCGAACCTATACACTGCTCGATCGTTGGGTACTGTCGCTCGTCCACAGTTTCTCGCTAGCCTCCTCGCACCCGATGCCCGGGCGTATCCCAGTGCAGTGTACTCCAACCAACGTGCCAAAACGAGCCGGCCCAATCCACCGCAAACGAACCAGAATGCCCATCTCGGCGCAACAGCGGGTTCGAGAAGATTGTCAACAATGCTATGATGTTGGCGGTACATCGGGTTAAAGCCTTTCCGGATTTCGGGAGAGCTGAGATCGGTTGCTTCCGGGAGTCATGCGCGAGTTCCGGCGCGGGTGCAAAATGCCGTTCACGGGACGCGGGCAACCACAGCATTTTTACGCCAAACCGCCAACAGATGCCTGCCGTGAGAACCTTGATACTGCTGATACTCCTGTTGCCACTCGTCGGTCTGGCGGGACCACAGGTCTTGCTGGTGAAGAAAGGCGGGTTTCCGGTCTATGAGGAGATCGCGGCGATCGTTAGCGAAAAGTTGTCGACAGGCTGCGCCAACTCTGGGGATGCATGCAGTTCACTGAATGTCGAGCACGCCACCCTGCTTGATGAATCCGGTGTGGCTGATCTGTTCGCCTCCCCCGACCTACGGTTGATCGTGGCAATCGGTCTTGAACCCTCACAGCTACTCCGCGATCGCACGCTAAACATACCGATCTTGTTCACACTGATCCCCCGAGCGGCTTTCGTCGAACACGGATTAGACAAGGTGGGAAGTATGCACTCCGCACTGTTTCTCAACCAGCCCATCGACCGGCAGTTTCATCTCATCCAATTGATTCGTCCGGCTGGCCGGAACGTCGGGGTACTCCTTGGACCAAAGACCAGCGCACTGACCCAGAGTCTCGCCTCCGCCTCAACGTCGACCGGGATACCGATCAAGATCAGGCATATCGATAAAGACCAGGAAATCGGCCCCGCCCTGCGGGAGATACTCGATGATCGCCAGTTCCTGTTGGCATTGCCTGACCCCCTCATCTACAACCGGAGACATATCCACGATATCCTGCTGTTCAGTTACTACAATCAGATTCCGGTGATCGGCTTCTCCGCCGCCTACGTCAGTGCGGGGGCGTTGATCGCGGTCTATTCCAATTCCGTGGATATCGGCCAGCAGATCGCCGAGATGATTGAAGAATTCGTCCACGTGGGGCAGTGGAGTAGGCTACCCATGCCCGCCTTCCCGAAATACTTCCGCGTGGCGGTAAACAAGGAGGTTTCCCGCGCCCTGGGTTTTCCCCTGGCAGGGGCGGAAGAGATAGCGCAGCAGCTCCGTAAGATGGAATCCCAATGAAGTTTCCCCGTTCTCCGAGAATAAAGACCCGGGCGCTGATGCTGGGCTTAATGCCCGCTACCATCATGGCGTTAACCCTGATCGGCTACGTCATCAGCGCTCAGTTGGACAATCTGAATCAAGCCTTTCAGGAACGGGGCCGGGCGATTGCTCATCAGGCCGCCACCGCCAGCGTGTATGGAATTTTCAGCGGCGATGTCGGCATTCTAAGAACCAATTTCCAGACCATCATGGATCAGACCGATGTCCTCTCCATATCGGTCCAGGATACCCACGGTAAAAGTCTTGCTTATTTGGAGCAGAATTTTGTGGGCGCCATCGATCGCCTGCATATGAACAACAGCAACATTGTCAGTTTTTCCGCCCCGGTTTATTCGCTGCTGACACCCCGGTCCGTTGGCGACTACCCCAACCAAGTGGATATCGAACTCGATCCGCAGGATACCCAAACGCTGATCGGGACGGTTACCGCTAGGCTATCGGCAGAAGCGCTACATATGGAGCAGTGGCGAATCGTCCGCAATAGTCTGCTCATGCTTCTTGTAGGTCTGGTGGTTACCGGGACAATCGCGATGGCCCTAAGCCGTAAAGTGACTCAGCCGCTGGTGGGACTTACGCAATCGGTTATCCGCATGAAGCATGGAGATTTTACGGTACGCGTCCCCGAGACCTCGGAGGGAGAGATTCGCAGTTTGGAAGAGGGTTTCAATGCCATGGCCAGGGAGTTGCAGCATTCCAGTGAATTGTTGCAGCAGCAGGTAACCCAGGCAACCGCCGATCTTACCCAAACCATGGAGGCCCTTGAGATTCAAAATATCGAGCTCGACCTAGCCCGCAAGAGCGCGCTCAAGGCAAGCCAGGTTAAATCGGAGTTTCTGGCGAACATGAGCCATGAAATCCGGACTCCGATGAACGGAGTGATCGGCTTTACTCGTCTGTTGTTGAAAACCGACTTGAATGGAGAACAGAGCGAACTTGCTAAGACCATTGAGAAGTCAGCGACCAATCTGTTGCGCATCATCAATGACGTGCTCGACTATTCCAAACTCGAATACGGAAAACTGGAACCCGAGTACTCACCATTCACGATTCGCGATTGCTTCGAGGAACCGGTGGTACTCTTGGCGCCGGATGCACACGCTAAGGGAATCGAGCTGGTCGTCCTGGTGTACTCAGATGTCCCGAGAGAACTCATTGGCGACGAGACCCGCATTCGCCAAATCCTGGTCAATCTTCTGGGCAACGCCATCAAGTTCACCCATCAGGGTGAGATCGTAGTCAGGGTATTCGTCGAATCGGAAACCGAATCGAACTGCGCGCTGCAGTTTACGGTTACTGACACGGGCATCGGCATCAATCCGCAAACCCAAGAGAAACTGTTCAAGTCGTTTCACCAGGGAAGTGCCTCCACGAGCAGGATGTATGGAGGAACCGGACTGGGTCTCAGCATCTGCCGAAAACTGGCGGAAACCATGCAAGGAAGGATCGACCTTGACAGCACGGAAGGGGAAGGATCTTGTTTTCGGGTCTCGCTCAACCTTTCCAAGATTCCGGATACGCAGAAACGGGAGACCGTGCAACCAACGGAGCATCACTGCCTTCTGATTGACAGCCACTATCTTTCCAAGCTAGCAATGAAACACGCTTTGGAGGCCCTTGGGCTGGCGGTAACAGAGCCGGAAATCGATATGGATGGATTGAAACTTCCGGGAGATAACCCAGATCTGGTTATTTTGGGCCTTTCCGGCCATGAAATAAAAACCAACCAAACCCAGGACAAAGTACATTTCGTCAGGGCCAATACCCCGTCCCATGTGCCACTGCTGGTGCTCGCTAGCACCTCCGAGCGAAAAATACTGGAACAGATCCAGGAGTATGGTGCCACGCGAGTTCTCAGTAGGCCCTTCACCCGGTCGGCACTCCACCGTGTGATTGACGAGATCCTCACTACCAACGACCTACAAGGCCGGTCCAAGAAATCAACCACCGTGCCGCTAATGCACGGTTTACGTTTTCTAGTCGCGGATGATAACAGCGTCAACCTGCTGCTCATATCGTCGATCCTCGCTCAGAGTGG
Organism: Gammaproteobacteria bacterium; assembly: GCA_020445415.1. Classification (GTDB taxonomy): domain Bacteria; phylum Pseudomonadota; class Gammaproteobacteria; order Chromatiales; family Chromatiaceae; genus HKST-UBA178. The sequence goes on from JAGRGP010000139.1 coordinate 19,693, forward strand.
AGCCGAAGTAATCGAGGCTACGAATGGCAAAGAGGTAATCGATCAGATTAGCCACACCAGCTTCGATATGGTCATTCTGGATCTGCACATGCCACTCATGGATGGTGCTGAAACGGCTAGGATAATCCGATCGATGGCCTCGGAAGTACGGCACCTGCCAATCATCGCCATTACTGCGGATATCCTTCCCGCCCACCGGGACCTGGCCATCAACGCCGGTATCGACGATTACTTGATCAAACCCATCGACGAATCCCAGCTCTGGCATGTAATCAACCGGCTTTTGCTTACCACCAAGAACCGCATTGTTGGAAGTGCGGTGACCAGTGAGTTGGTAACCTTTCCCACCCGGGATCGGCAGGCTGCCATCCAAATTACCGGCGGTAGGCCCCAGCTGGCCGACGAGCTGTTCAGCCGCTTCCTGGTCGAGCTACCGGGCCAGATCGCGGAAATTCGAAAGCACGCCAGGAATCGGGAGTGGCAGAATTTAGCGGTGGCGGCCCACAAACTGCATGGCGCCACCGCGATATGTGGGGTGCCGGCCCTGAATCATCTGCTCAAGAAACTGCAAACGGCCGCCCGAGAGGGAGCCGAGGACATGATCAACCCCGGCCTAATCAGCGCCATCGATAGCGAAGCAAAGAAATTGCTGCATCACGAAGACCCTCCGCGCCTGTTGTCGTCCGAGGGCTAATTCGCCGCAATCTTCCACTCACCTCGGTCAGCTCCGCTCGAGTAACCGCTTCATCTCTCCGACGGCGGGACCGAGTCCCTCGAATAATGCACGGGCAATGATAGAAAAACCAATATTCAGTTCGCTAATACCCGGTAACAACGCCACTGCCCGGACATTGTGGTAATCAAGCCCGTGTCCCGCGTTCACCTGCAGACCAATTTCTCGACCATGGGCAACCACCTCCTGGATCCGCTGCAACTCCGTGCAGCGCAGCAGGGGCGTTTCCGCATCGGCATAGCGCCCGGTATGTATCTCGACTACCGGGGCACCCACCGTCACAGCGGCATCCAATTGCCGGTGGTCGGGATCGACAAAAAGCGACACCCGAATCCCCGCGTCCGCCAACGCCCCGCATACCTCCCGTAAACGAGCCAGATTGGAGACCACATCCAACCCACCCTCGGTAGTCAGCTCCGCGCGGCGTTCGGGTACCAAGCAACAGTCTTCCGGCTTGAGCGATTTAGCGATGGCCAGCATCTCGTCCGTGGCCGCCATC
>JAGRGP010000140.1 GCA_020445415.1 Gammaproteobacteria bacterium
AGGTGAACATTCTCAATTCCATACTGTTCTTCAACAACAATGGTGGAGCCCAGATCGCCGGTCAGGTGACGGCAACCTATTCGAATATCCAGAATGAGTACGAGGGCGAAGGGAACATTGGCCTCAACCCTATCTTCGATGATCAGTTTGGTATCGTATCGCCTTCACCAGCAATCGATGCGGGCAGTCCTGAGATGGAGTTCTGGGACATGGTCCCGCCTGGCAAGGGCGATGTAAGGAATGACATGGGTTACACAGGTGGTCCGAATGCTGGCCACTGGAACAATCCGGTTTGTTATCGAGATGCCGACGGTGACGGCCATGGAGATCCGAACGACTTTGCCTGGATGGTTAGTTGTTCCTTCGACTATGTGCCCGATGGCGATGATTGTGACGATACCGATCCCGGGATCACTCCAGAACCCGGGGGAAGCTGCCACGCTCCTGGAGTCTGTGGGCTGATAGAAGCTGCGCACTGGTTGGCTGAAGACTCACCAGTAAGCGTTTCTTGCGATCTGAATATCGCGGAACTCACTATTGAGCCTGGCGTAGTGGTTCAGATGAGCGGCGAGTACCAAATCGTGGTTTCGGGCGTTCTTCGTTCATTGGGGACAGAGGTGTTACCGGTAGTGTTCCGTCCGGCCGAAGAGAATAGCGCGGGCTGGAAGGGGCTCTATTTCGAGGATACGGTCGCGGGGAGCGAGTTTGTCTGGACCGAAATCGAAGGGGCGACCGACAGTGGCGTGCATCTGGTGAGATCGAGTCCGTCGTTTGACTCGGTCACTTTTCGGGGCAACTCGGCGACGTACGGCGGAGCCATCTGGGCCAACCTTTCTGACAGTGACCTACGGATAATCAACAGCCAGTTCGTTGATAACTTCGCGAGCACTGCCGGTGGTGCTATTTATATGACCGGCCCGACGGAGCCGGATGCTGCCGCGCTCGAGGTATCGAACACGCTTTTTCTGCGCAACCATGCCGGTACGACGTCCACCCTGCAGAATACTGCCGGTGGTGCAATTTACGTGAACGGCAATGCGCGTGTCTACGGCAGTACCTTTCGGGAGAATGAGGCTCGAGCCTATACGATCTACGTGAGCGGTGGCAGATACACCCGGGGCGGTGCGCTCTACCTGGCGGGAGGGCATAGTGAGGTAGGTGAGACCTTATTCATCGGCAATGCCTGTCGCATGGGAGCGCATTCTCAGACTCCGGATGCCAGTCGTGCCCACGGAGGTGCCCTGAATGTCGCTTCAGGTGAGCTTCTGCTCAGTAACAGCCTGCTGGCAGAGAATTTCCTGACGGTTTCGCGTAATGCCGACTACCGGGGTAGCGGCCTCTACGTCGGTGGGGGCAAGGCCAGCATCGTCAACACCACCATGACCCGCAACAACAAACACGCGGTCTATCGAAATGGTGGAGAGGTGAACATTCTCAATTCCATACTATTCTTCAACAACAATGGTGGAGCCCAGATCGCCGGTCAGGTGACGGCAACCTATTCGGATATCCAGAATGAGTACGAGGGCGAAGGGAACATTTTTGAATCTCCCATCTTTCGGGAAACGCCGGAAGAGACGGAACTTCATCTGGCATCAGGGTCCCCGGGTATCGATAGTGGCACTTGTTTGAACGCCCCAAGTAAAGATATAGACGGTGATTTGAGACCAAATGGCGCAGGTTGCGACATGGGGGCTGATGAGTATGTCGTTCAGGATAACTCGATACTGCTCACCAGTGGATTGAATCTGTTCTCTTTTTCCACGATTGTGCCTGCCGAATATGCCGATTGTGCTGTGCTGATAGAGGCACTCGGCGGGTCGGAAAATGTCATTTCATTGACCCGCTACGACCCAGTCTCGGGTAGTTTTCAGACTTGCGATGTCGAGGGTGAACCCTTCGGTATTGAAACCGGTGTGGGCTATCAAATAGATCTCCTTGCCGATAGATCGCTGCCGGTCACCAGCGACCCAGTCTGTACGCCCACTATTCTGGAGCCCGGCTTGAATTTCCTAGGCCATCCGGCTCCACCCGACGATTTGACATGCTTCGGATTGCTGGATACTTGGGGAGAGAACGTCGTCACGGCGATACAGCGCTACGACCCAACCACAGGTCGCTTTGAAACTTGCGCCTTCGTTACACACGGGAATAGCATACCGAAACCGGGTGGCATAGATTTCCAAATACGAAGCGGAGAAGGCTTTATGTTGTTCTCGATGTACCAGGGCGTCATTCCGTTACCAGGCTGCGATGAATAGGCGAGTTCGTTGGAAGGATCAGAAACGCCGCTTTGGTGTATGGTGTAAATATTCGAATAACTGGATTTTTCAGTAAGGATAAGTATCGCTGAGTCTTTTCAATTTTGAGCGCAGTTAGGTTGGATAATCAATCCTGATTAATGGTATGGACCTATGCCATTAATCAGGAAATATTTTGCCTTTCAAATCAATCGCCGTGCTGTGGATAACCCCCGAAAAGCCTGCATGGTGAAGATCTTGGTTGTTTTCAATGGCGTTGCTGTGCAGATAATGGGCGGCCATGTTTTTATGCGCGACGACCCGCAAGGAAGGTGGCATGGTGTGCCACTACTGAAGCATCGCCCAGAATCGGCGCCTGCCCGGTTGGCGGGTTTCGCCGTATCACGTGCTGTATCTGGGAGAGATCAATTTCCCCCAGGGGGGGCATGGCGTAAGTAGCTTGAGGAGATCGACGAGGAGGATACGTTTCATCAACAGGTTGTCAGCAACGGCAGACTTCGCCTCAGCTGGTCCCACGAATCTGGCAATGATCATCAATAGATGGACGATGTGTATCAGCAGATCGTTCATGGCAGAGTAGAGCAGGGGAGTCCGACATCAGCAGCAAGTTGACGTGGTCAATAGTTTTGTGACATCGCATCTGGGGTAACGCGTTTTCCGT
>JAGRGP010000141.1 GCA_020445415.1 Gammaproteobacteria bacterium
GCTCTACTGCCCGTTGCTCTCGTTCGTTTAACATGTGTAAGGTGCTTTCACGCACCGCGCCCGACGACCGCCACCGCTTGGTGCGAAAGGAGAGACTCGAACTCTCACGGGTCACCCCACTGGAACCTAAATCCAGCGCGTCTACCAATTCCGCCACTTTCGCTTCCGGCACCTGGACGTCCTCCCGACTAGTTGGCCAGGTAATCGTCCATTATACATTCTTGCGTTAAAAATCGGTACTTGCACCATCACAGAACTTGCTGTACTGCCCCCCGAAAATCACATACTGGAACACCGCCCCTCCCTGCCAATGCCGAAAGCGCTAACAGGGGTGATTGGCTGCGTTCGCCAAATGGGTTGGAATTGACGTGATCTCGGACCCCGGAAGTGCCCACCAGCCGCTCAGTTAACCTGGTAGGCGAGTTAAGGGAGACTACCCCCATCAATCGGAGCGGTAATGGAGGGTAGTGGCAATTGGAACACGCGGCTACCTAACCCCCATTCCCGAGGAAAGATTTACCTGGAATAACGCCTTGTGAATGTCGCCCAGACTAAGCACGCCGAGCAACTTACCGGATTCGGCCACAGGAATACGGCGAAACCGGTTGCGCACCATGGTGCCCGCCGCTTTTAGAATATGGTCGTCAGGGGATACAGTGACAACGCCGGTAGTCATGAGATCCTTAACCCGAAGATTTACCACCCCCTTGTATTTGGCCATCATGCCTTCGTAATCAACGACTGCCAGGCCGTCCGCCATCATATCTTCGAGTGTAGGAAACAATTTGTGCAGCACGTCTTTTTCGGCAATAAAGCCCACCAAATTGCCCTCATCCACTACCGGCAGCCCGCTGTAACGATAGAGGCACATAAGTGACACCACCTCCAGGAGACCTGTTTCCGGGGCAACCGTCCTGGGAGAACCTGTCATGATCTCTTTGACCTGCATCTACATCATCCTCTTCTGTTGATATTTTCCCGCCCAGGTGTTAACCAGAACGGCCGCCACGGGGACTTGACTAACAACACCACCGTAGACCGGTCTCTAGGATATACCATTATCCTGCGCTAAACGACCAAACTTTGCCGAGAATAGAGCGCAGGAAACCCCCATCAAGGCGAGGGCGCCTGCATATTTTTTAAAGCGTTACCGGCACATCCCCCGGTGAACAATTCGGAACTAATCAGTGTGGACGCTTGACCCTGTGGTCGGCAGCGGGTAATTCCGTGGCTGCGTTGTCGCGAGCCCACGAAAACTCGGGAATGTCAGCGGGCTTCGCCTCAGGCAAACTAACTCCGCTGATCAGATGATGCTCTGGAATCAGATCACGTCCCAAATCGACCACTTTGGCCCAGATATCTGGTTCACGGGATGAAATCGCCTGATGGCTCTCTTCCATGAACGCCGCAAATCGCTTCTTGTCCCGCCTGAACGCGTATATCTCCAGAAGTTTTGCCTTCAATACCATGCTGTCGGAATGGTTAGCGATAGCTTTGCGTATCAAGTTCTCGGCTTGGCCGTAACGGCGATACGCCAGGAAGATGTCGGCTTCTGTAAGTGCAGAAGCAACATCACCTTGTTCATTCAATGGGTACTGATCGTCATCCCTTTCCGGCAAGCCTTGCGACTGACCGGACGACTCGTGCTGGACGGGATTATCCCCATACCGGGGAAAATCGAGCTCCTCTTCCTGCTCCTCAAGATTAATAAAGGCGCTGAAGCTGTTTGGATCAGTGACCTTCTGTTCGCGTGCGCGCCTACGTACCAATAGGATCACGGCCGTGCCGATCAACAATAAAAGAGCCACAACTCCCAATACCGTCCAGTTCGTGAGCAGTTGGGTCAATTCGAACGGTTGCGTCGCTCGGTCACGCTCCACTGCCGGTGCCGGTATTACCCGGGGGATCGATACCAGCTCCGGCTGTTGTGTCTCAGCCGGTGACGGGCGAACCGTCTCACCAACCGATTCGACGGGCTCCCGCGTTACCACCTCGGGCTCGGCCCTATGTTGGCCAATGGGAGGCGCGAGTTGGGCCTTCTCGACTTTGCGCTGCAGATCCTCAATCAGTTTATCCCGTGCTTCGAGAGAGCTGCGTAGCGCAGCGATGCGTTGCTCGAGGACGGTCTTTAGCTCCCCCAAATCCCGATTGATCTCCCTGACCGCGCCCAAATCTTCCTGCACATCGGCATACTCCTGCCGTAGCCGTGCCCCTTCGGATGGGGAGCCGGTCGTTACTTTTGATGCACCAATTTCCTCGGTTACGGCCTCTACCACCCGTAATGCCGGATCGTCATCCACGGCACCGATGGTGACATCTTCTTCTATAGCAGGTTCCTTAGGCTGCAGACCCTCCGAAGTCTGCCCCGGGGCATCTGCCACTGGCGCTGCTGCATCCCCAGTCGTTTCGGTTTCGGCGGGCGTGGTTAGGCGTTGATCACCACCCCGCCAGGCCTGATTCCGCCAGTCGTTGATGTGCCGTAAAAACAATTGGCGTGCCTCCTGCGGAGAAAGCCGGCGGATAAGCTCCCCGTCGGGCATAAACAGCTGAGATCCCTGCTTGAGAAGGTTAACGTTTCCATGTTGGAAGGCTTCTGGATTGCGGGCCAGCAGTGCCATCATCATCTGCTCAACCGTGACCGAAGTGTCCGGTCTCCGCGCCTCGGCTATCTCCCAGAGTGTCTCACCCTGCCCAACCGGCCCATACGATGCGCCACTGGCGCGTTCAGCATCAGCAACCGGAGCGGGCTGTCCGGTGGGTCCTGGCAAGCTCCCACCTTCGCTGGAGGTTGGCGGTTTGACCCGGGGGGGGTCCAGAAATATCGTGTATTCACGCACTAGCCTGACGCCCTTCCACGTCACGCTGATCAGAAAATCGAGAAATGGCTCTCGGATCGCTTGGCGACTAGTCACGTGAATATAGACCCGCCCATCCTCCCTTGCTTTTGGTTCGAACTTTAGCCCGGCCAAATGCTGCAATCTCGGGATCCCGGCTTTCGCAAACGCCCCCTCATCAGCGAGTACGACACGCAGGTCCTCGATCTCGCTGGGCGCCACCGCAACCAGTCCGATCCTCGCGTCGAGTGGTTCGTTAAGCAACGAATGCACCGTAATGCCGCGAAAGCCCAGCGCTTGAGCGCCTGAAGAGATCAACAGCAGCAATGCTAAACCAACGGCAAATCTAGTCATTTATCGTCATCTCGGATCCTTATCCATTCGTGGGTACTATCGGAATTCCCGGGAATCTCTTTAACATCAGGCACTCGCCAGACAGCGGGACCACTCCTGATAACCAGCCTCGTTGGCATAACAGAGCACCGGTAGCACCACCAACGCCGCTGGTGGAAAGAGCACCAGGCTAAGCAGGCATAACCCACCCAAGACGAATGCCCAACCAAACATCACCGCCAGATTTCCAAACACAGCCCGCACCGAGAACGCCACGCAGTTGGCCAACCCCGAGCCATTGAAAATGGCATGGGGTACCGAGAAGACCGTGATGGCGAACACCGCAAGGGCGAGTACCAGCCCCAGCAATCCCGTGATTGCCGCGAATCGAATAGCCGCGGCACTAACACCAGGATTCGACAATTGCCCGGACAGGGGCTCCAGGCCAAGGTAAACGCCGTAGATGATCAATGCAACCGAGATCCAGATCAAGTAAATGGCGAACGAGATCATTCCCAAGATCCAAACCGGCAATGGATTTGTTACCACGGCATTGACGATACCCGAAAAGCCCATCCCCCGACCCTGTTTGAGCATTTCCGGCACGCGATAATAACCGGATAAGACAAACGGTGTTATCAGTACGAACCCAAATGCGAAGACGAGATAAACCAGGAAATATCCGCTGCTGACCAGCCAGTACTCGGTGATTGAACCAGGCACAACGAACACCATGGCATAGCTGCTGCTAGGGCCAGGAGTTCTTTTGAAATCAACCCATCCTTGGGCCAGCCAGCGGGGCAAGGAAGATATCCTCAGTGTTGTGCGGTCCCTCGACGTCATCGTTCCCCTGAAACTACGGTTGTTTTTCCAGACTGTCCGGCCTCTCCCGATCCCAAGCGGTACCACGCCGATGCCTGCTATCAACACCCGGGTAGCCGCGAGAATCGCGGTAACCGGGACGCCCATATTTTACATTGCGCTACCCAAAGTGAACGCCAGTGCGCCCAACACCACCAAAATGTGACTAATAAGGGCCATACTATAACTTGCTTTTCGAGCAACTCCACGTCTCTTGACGATTGCATTTTCAGAGACCTTTACCGCGCCGCCAGAACGAATGCCTGATAATCATCGCGTCGAATCCAAAGTAGCTGGCAGGGGCGTTATAATAGGCAATACCCCCGTTGAGCACTAAATTGATTACTGATGCAACCCAACCACAACTACCAGAAGAAGTTCGAACGGATTGCGATTCAAACACCGTTTGTCAGTTTAGATCATCAGCAGCAGACTGTGATTCGCGATATGGCGCACCACTTCCGGTTCACCCTCCAGGAGCTCCGCCAGGTCTCCGAAATCGCGTTGGATCTCAACATGTGGGGGGAGCCGGGGCCCGGAGCCGAGTGGCGCAACAGATCAGGGGACATACCCGACCGGATCGACAAACGAGAACTGCTTGAACGTATCAATGACCGCTGGCGGCAGCTCAAGGCAGCGCCAAACTACTACCCCCAGCTCCCACCCCAATCTCCGCAGCCACTCACGGCAAGGGTAGTAACCCGTGACAAGCAACGGCTTGGGCTGGGACAGTGTCCGGTAGCCTCGGAAAAGACCCGGTGCTGCAACCTGTTGACTCTTGATGCTGTGGAGAACTGTGGCTACCACTGCTCGTACTGCAGTATCCAATCGTTTCGCGACGGGCACGCGGTATATTTCGATACCAGCTTCGCCGATAAATTGCGCTCTCTCAAACTCGACCCCAACCGCACTTATCATATCGGAACCGGTCAGTCTTCGGATTCGCTGATGTGGGGAAACAGTCATGGGGTGCTGGATGCGTTGATTGATTTCGCAAAAAGCAATCCCAATGTAATCCTGGAATTAAAAACCAAATCCGGCAATGTGGGTCATTTGCTTAGACATGATCTACCGGCAAATCTGATTTGCACTTGGTCTCTTAATCCCCAACGGCTTATCGCGCACGAAGAGCGCGCCAGCGCATCCTTGGATAAGCGCCTGGACGCTGCCCTGCAAATTGCCGATGCGGGTAGTTTGGTAGGTTTTCATTTCCATCCGATGATCCATTACCAGGGCTGGCAACAAGACTACGGGAAACTGTTTTCACGGCTCCAGCAGCTGTTCATGCCGGACCAAGTGGTGATGGTTTCGTTCGGAACACTGACGTTCACAAAAACGGTGGTCCGTAAGATTAGGGAGAGTAGCGTTAAAAGCCAAATACTCAAACTGGAGTTGATAGAGGCGGACGGAAAATTATCCTACAGCGACGAAATAAAGCATGCGCTTTTTTCGTTTGCCTACAACAGTTTTCAAGAAACCTGGAAGCAGTCGGTATTTTTCTATCTATGTATGGAAAATCCACGTTTCTGGGTACCGGTCTTCGGATACGACTACCCGAGCAATCCGGCATTTGAGAAGGCGATGCATGGCAACTATCTGCGTAAGATAGCCCGGTCGGCGGCACGTACCAACCGCTGAGCCGGCTGGAGCGGGGAATGGGCAGAGGACCAATAGAATATACAACTAATCAACCGATTGGGAACTCAGCATGACCACCACGAAAATCACGATTTTGCTGCTACTAGCGGTGTTCATCGGCGATGCTGGGGCCCAGCAGGACGAGGCCCAAGTCAGGCTGGAGGAAGTGACAAATTTCGCCGTGGTAGCCAGAATGGCGGCAGCAAAACGAACCCCGATCCTGCTGCTGGTCTCCCAGGCACACTGTGGTTTTTGCACGCAAATCAAGGAACAAATTCTGGGGCCGATGATACTCTCAGGCGACTACGACAACACATTGCTGATTCGGGAATTGTTTATCGATTACGGCTCGCGGGTCCGCGACTTTCAAGAAAACGATGTTGATAGCGGAAGTTTTGCCCTCCGCTATCAGGTGTATCTGACCCCTACCCTGCTCTTCATCGGCCCGGACGGGAAGGAATTGACCGAAAGACTGGTTGGAATTCAGACGCCTGAACTGTTTTTTTTCTATGTGGAAAGTGCGGTGGAAAAGGCGATTGCCTCGCTGCGCACGAGGAGCTGATCGTGCATACAGGTTACTGTTGATGCCCTGCACCGCAGCACCCTGGGTTTCGAACCAACCCCTGGAGACGCCGGTTCATTCAGAAAGCCCCCCAGGTGTCTTGGCCATACATCGGGGAAACTCCCTCTTTATCGAGTGGATAGCTGGCCCAGCATCAGCATCGAACGTGATAGACAAGGCCAAGCCTGGTTTCGATAAACGGGATTTTGAATGCGCATTTCCCCAGGCTGCCAGTAAGATTTCGCGGGGTTGCCCGAATTGAACAAGACCCGGCACCAAACCGATAAGGGCAACATCCACGCCAGGCGTGGTTATGGCATAAGTTCGCGATCTGCCGAACATGAAAAGCTAGCCCCAATAGACCTAGGTGGCTATTCTTTGAGGCGAAGGTCGGATTTCTGCTATCAAATGGTAAACGCACAACGAGGTTAGGGAGGGAGTGGGTCATGCCTGAAACCCGCTACGATTTGTATTTTTCCGGAAAAACCATGGAAGGAAGCGATCCGCAGACGGTTCGCTCCAAAATCGGTCGGCTATTTGCCGCCAATGACAAGACCCTCGATAGACTGTTTTCCGGAAGCCCCGTCAGAGTCAAGTCGGAGGTCGACCAGGAAACCGCCTCCAAGTACCGAGTTGCCTTCCGTGAAGCCGGCGCATTGCTAGACATCCGCCCGGCGACGGCGTCTAATCGGCCGGCGACAACCCGCCCTGACGAAAGCGAACCGTGGACGCTCTTGCCGCCCAATACCGGTAGTCTCATCGATTGCGCCCCGCCGGTGACAGCGCTCCCCATCGCCGAGACCCCTGGCATCTCGCTGGCCCCTCCTGGCGCCGATATGGATACCGCCGAAGATCCCCAACCGGCGGTTATCGACATTAGCGGACTGACCATGAGCGCGCCGCGAACCGGCTCACTCGAAGATTACCAGTCTCCGGTCCTCCCCGCGCCGATTCCGGATATCAGCGCTCTCGAGCTAGAGAAGCGGGATAAGCCAAATCCCTCCGAGGAAGACCTGGTATAGTCTTTGCTTAAACAACCGGAAGCGTGGATTTTGCCACGTATCTGTCAAATATCCGCCACCGGGAGGAGATCACATGGTCGATCAAGTCACTGATAAACGATTGCCGACAAATGCTATTCAAGCTGGCACTGGCTCCCCAAAATACTCTGGCAAAACGGACAAAAATACCGCCCAGACCGGGCCCGAATCCGATCTTTCGCGGCAGGAACAAATCGACCTTAGCCGAGCAGGCGAACTGATCAGCCAAAACAGCCGAAATGATGGGGTGGATCTCCAGAATCTCAAAGATCCGGCACACGTCAAAGACTTGGTGACCCGAATCAGTGAACAGTTCCGCGAGTTTGGAGCGCAGTCATTACTGGCCCAGGCGGGGCCGAAGGTTCGGCAACTGGCCCCATTACTGCAGTCACCCCCGGTCTGACCAACTACTTTACCTGCCAGATTAGCGAGACAAAAAAATTGGGGCAGAATAGGTCGTAGCGCGCCGGGTAACCCTACTGGTTACCCAGCTCCATCCTCTCCACTTCGGCGAGATTCACGACCCGGCCATCCGTTGTCTTGAATGAACGAGCCCCCACATCGCCCTGGAATGCCTGGTAGGTAACTTCATTGCCAGTGCCCACATCGACCACATGTACGGTGACAATCGTCCCGCTTTCTTGCCATTGGCGATAGACGAAATAACCGCTTGCCGACACCATCACCAGCAGGACTGAATAAGCGGTGACTCTCGCGACCGATGGAGTGAAACTCGCCGCCGGTTGGGAATTACGCTCCGGACTGGATGCAAGGATTGAATGTTTTCTTGAGCGCACCACCAATACAGCGCCAATAATCACCAGCACGGTCAACAGGATCTTCATGAACATGGACAGTAACCATATCATGGCACTTCGTCCTTGCGAAATGGATTGCTGAGGATTTACCATCGACTCAAATGAAGATATCACGCGCCGTACCCATAGTGATGTTGCTGGCCCTGTGCGCCTGCGGCAAACCTGAACAACCGACTATCGGGCTCTATCCGGCGATTCAGCGGGGTGATATTGACCAAATCGAGCGTCATATCAAATGGGGCGCGGATATCAATCAGATTGACGTCGACGGACGCCGTCCTCTTCACGTAGCCGCAGCCCAAGGAGAGTTGGTAGTCGTTAAATTGTTGCTGAACAATGGTGCCGATATAAACGCCCGGGACGGTAACGGAAACACCCCCGTATATACCGCGGTGATGCAGGGCAGGACACAACTGGCGGCATTGCTGATAGAACAGGGTGCCCAATTCGATGCTAACGAAATACTCGACAAGGCGGTGATGAGCGATATCACTGACCGGGATATCGTGCGGTTCCTTACCCGCTACGGGGCCGATGTCAACCACCTTGATGCCAACGGCTCCACCCCGCTAATGCAGGCAATAGGCAGAGACAATCGAGTGCTGGTTAAGCATCTGATAGCCTATGGCGCTGACGTAAATCACCCTGACGGTAACGGTAAATTCCCGTTGGATCTGGCCACTAGCCGAGGAAACAAGGATATCGCCAGCCTGCTGACCAGAAACGGCGCACGGAGTGGCCCCAAATAAATACCCTAACGTATTGATTCAACACTGTGGAATCTGGTAATTTCCCGCCTCCCGGTCAATCCCAAAAGTCAAGGTAATAATATGGCATCTTCCGTCGATGAACTGACCATCAACTACTCCGAAGACGGAGTAGATATAGTTAAAGAACTGGACAAGGTGATTCTTTCCAAAGGGGCCTGGGCAACCGTCATGTTTCGCTATCAAGAGTGGAACAGAAGTAAAGGGGAATACGGGGCGGATAAGTTCAGCATCCGGCGTTACCAAAAACGTAACGGAGAGTATCAATCCAAATCGAAGTTCAATATCTCCAGCCCGGCTCAGGCCCAGGCTATCGTTGAGGCACTGCAGGGTTGGATCAAGGACTAATCGGGAGTACGTTCGCGGTCTGCCCAAATAACAGCCCACCCTAAGTCAAGTGGAGACGCTCCGGCCAGTCGGCAAGTTTCGACAGTATTTCCCGGTCTCGTCCGCTCAACAACGGTGCCACCATCAGCCGGGCCAGCTTCCGCCGGTAGACATCGAGGATCATCCCTCCTCCTGCCTCCGGGTCGGTCACGCGCTTCAGGCGGAAGGATTGCCAACGCTCCCTCTCATCTTCGGTGAGATACTCCGGCCAATTGCGGGCGCGAAAGCGAAACAGCAGCTCAGGCAACCGCTGGTCATCAAATACCAGATTGAGCTTCCCCAGTAACTCCGGCGATGACTCGCGCACCCGTGCAATTCTGTGTCGGTCGCCGTTACTAAAGAACCCCCCGCCATAGAGATTGGCGTCGGGATCAGGATCCCCCGGAGGTTCCATAACCTGATGCACCGACCGAACTTTCTCAGCGAGTCCCGTTGACTGTTTCAATCGCTTCAAAGCCACCTGCCCTGCAGCGACATTAATCCCCCATCGATCCGCTGCGGAACCATTCAAAGTACTCAACGGCACCACCACCGGCGCCTTGTTGAGATGAACGGTTTTTAAGGGAATCCGTGCAACATTCGTCGGTAAATCCGCTACTGGCGTAAACAACCTCTGCCGAATTTCTTCGACATCTAGTTCAATCAACGGTCCGGGATCATAACGAAGATCATAGACAATGATCCCATTGCTGTTGGTCGGATGTCGGGCCAAGGGAGCCACCATCGCAATACACCCCTGACGTGCCGGATATTTCGACGAGACGTGCAATACCGGTTGCATCGTAGCTGGATTTAACATCTCCCCCACCCGCCGCTTATCCCTCATGCGCAGCAGGTAATCGAACAGCCGTGGCTGTTTCTGCTTAATCAACCGAGCAAGATCCAGAGTAGCATAGACATCAGAAAGGGCATCGTGGGCACCTTCGTGACTGATACCGTTAGCAACCGTCAACCGATCCAGCCTGAATGATACCGTTCCTTCAGCATCCTGGGGCCATTCGATCCCTTCTGGCCGGACAGCATGGGCGAGACGCGCCATATCGATGATGTCCCAACGGGAATTCCCGTTCATCCACTCCCGGGCATAAGGATCGATAAAATTTCGGTAAAAACCATAGCGGGTGAATTCATCATCAAAACGCATGCTATTGTATCCAACCCCACAGGTTCCCGGCCGTGCGAGCTGTTCATGAATCAAGCGGAAGAATTCAGCCTCGATGACACCCACGTCCCATGCCTGCTGCGGAGTGATTCCGGTGATCAAGCAGGCTTCGGGGTGCGGCAGCATATCGTCCCCAGGACGGCAGTAGGCAACGAGGGGTTTTCCAACCACATTGAGATCCCAATCGGTACGGATGCCGGCGAACTGGGCAGCGCGGTCCCGACGAGGATCCGCGCCCCAAGTTTCATAATCGTGCCAATAAAAGCTGGGAGTCATCTCGGATCGCAATCTAACAAAAGCCTCCGGTCCTGAAACAGGAGGGTGCACATCTACAACAAAAAACCCCGCCAAGGCGGGGTCTCTTGCCTGGACTGGAGTGATCAGTCACAACTTCTCTTTGATTCTGGCAGCCTTACCCGTGCGCCCACGCAGATAATAGAGCTTGGCACGCCGCACATCACCACTGCGCTTGACCTTAATTTCGGCCACCAGCGGACTGTAAGTTTGAAAGACCCGTTCTACTCCCTCCCCATGGGAGATCTTGCGAACCGTGAAGGACGAATTAATTCCGCGGTTCTTCTTGGCGATTACAACCCCCTCGAAGGCCTGCTGGCGTACGCGATCGCCTTCCTTGACCTGGACTTGAACAACCAGCGTGTCGCCAGGGCCGAAATCCGGGATTTCCCGGCCCATCTGTTCGGCATCAAGTTCCTGGATAATATTGCTCATGCTCCTATGCTCCTGTTTCTCAACCGGCGTCTACGCACGCGCGGATAAATTCATCTAGCAGATTCTGCTCGTCGTCGCTCAGCCGTCGACCCTGCAACAGATCTGGCCTTCTTAACCAGGTCCGTCCCAGGGATTGCTGGAGCCGCCAACGCGCTATGGCACTGTGGTCTCCGCTCAATAACACGGGCGGAACTCTCTCCCCCTCATAACACTCGGGACGGGTATAATGCGGGCAATCAAGCAGCCCTTCCATATACGAATCCTGTAACGCCGAATCCGCATCTCCCAATACCCCCGGTAACAACCTCACTACCGTATCAACCACTACCAATGCCGCAAGCTCTCCACCACTGAGTACGTAATCACCGATGGAAATTTCGTCGTCTATACAGCGGCCAAACACCCGTTCGTCAATGCCCTCGTAGCGTCCTGCCACCAGTATCAGTCCATCGCGATCCTTCAACTCCCCCGCCACGGACTGGTTGAACTGCCGTCCCTGGGGGCCCAAATAAATCACCTGAGCCTGGGGGGACGCCTGCCGGGCAGCCTCTATGGCCGCCACCAGCGGTTCGATCTTCATCACCATGCCCGGGCCACCGCCATACGGCCGGTCATCTACCGTCCGATGCACATCCTGGGTATAGTCCCGAGGATTCCAGAGGGTCAACTCCGCCCGGCCTTTCACAAAAGCCCGGCCGGTTACTCCTTTGCCAACCAGCCCCTGAACGAGCTCGGGGAACAACGTCACCACATCAAAGCGCATACCGTCGCTCAGAAATCCCGATCCCAATCTACGGTGATCGATGCGTTGACCAGATCTACCTCTAAGACCGCTCCTTCGGTAAATGGGATCAATCGCTGCCGCTCGCCCGTAACCACCATGACATCGTTCGATCCGGTGGAGAAAAGGCTTTCGACCTTACCCAAACCAATCCCTTCCCGATCCACCACCCGTAAGCCTTCCAAGTCGGTCCAGTAAAACTCACCCGCCTTTGGAGCGGGCAGCTGGCTGCGTGTAACCGCAATTTCAGACCCGACGAGCCCGGCAGCCTGGTCCCTATCGTCAATCCCTACTAGCCGGACAATAACGCTCTTACCCTGAATCCGGCCCCGAATGACCTGGAAATCCTGCCAGCCCCCCTCAAGCCACAGAGACCAGTGGCGATATTCAAGGATATTACCCCTCGGGGACGTGTCCGACCGGACCTTCAGCCAGCCCCTCACCCCGAATACCCCTGTTACACTGCCAAGCGCTACCATTTTTTGTCCCTCGGGTCCCGGTGGGGAAATCTTAACCATCGGAATCGGGACGCCTAGCGGGTCCAATCAAGCGGAATTTGGCACGCTTATGCCAGCAGATAACCCACTATTCAACCAGCGGCAATCTTGGCCGCGTCTTTCACCAACCGGGCTACCCGTTCACTGGCCTGGGCACCTTGGGAAACCCAATAATCTACCCGCTCTTGATTAATCCGCAGCCGTTCTTCACCACCCGTCGCCACTGGATTGAAGAAGCCGAGACGCTCGATATAGCGCCCGTCCCGGCCGCTACGGCTGTCGGTTGCAACAATGTGATAGAAAGGCCGCTTTTTGGCGCCTGTTCTTGAGAGACGAATCGATACCATGTCCTACCCTTGATCTAAAAATGTTGGGCACCACCGTACCGACCAACCGGCAGGAGGTAAACGCGGTATTGTACGCAAAATCCAGAAAATGTGAAGAGGGCCCGTAGATTTTACCGTTACTTCGACTGCTCGTGGTTGGAAAGTACCGGATCTTAATAACAGGCCATTTGTCCAAGGGTAGCTACGAGAAAGGGAAGCCGCCGGGGGGCATCCCGCCACCGGGTCCCATGCGTCCCCGGAGTCCCCGCATCATTTTACTCATCCCCCCCCCTTTCATTTTCTTCATCATCCGTTGCATCTGAGAAAATTGTTTGAGCAGTTTGTTAATGTCTTGCACCTGGGTGCCGGAACCCAACGCGATGCGGCGCTTCCTCCCGCCCTTGATAACCGCGGGAAACTGACGCTCCTGGGGCGTCATCGAATTGATAATGGCGATAGTTCGATGGATCTCGCGGTCGTTGACCTGTTTCTTGACATGATCCGGGATATCCCCCATCCCAGGTAGTTTGTCGATCAATGAACTCATCCCACCCATCTTTGTCATCTGCTCCATCTGATCGCGAAAATCGGTGAGATCGAAACCCTGCCCTTTCTGCACCTTGCGGGCCAGCTGTTCCGCTTTCTTGTGATCTACTTTGCGCTGTACCTCCTCGACTAGGCTCAGTACATCACCCATCCCCAATATACGAGACGCCATACGCTCCGGGTGAAAGGGCTCGAGGGCATCACTCTTCTCTCCCGTCCCTAGAAACTTAATCGGCTTACCGGTAACCTGACGGATAGAGAGGGCGGCACCTCCCCGAGCGTCACCATCCGCCTTTGTTAAGATAACCCCGGTAAGGGGTAGCGCATCGTCGAAGGCCTTGGCGGTATTCGCTGCGTCCTGTCCGGTCATGCTATCCACTACAAACAACGTCTCGACAGGCTTAATAGCTGAATGGAGGTCAGCAATCTCGCCCATCATCCCCTCGTCGACGTGCAGTCGACCCGCGGTATCCACTATCAGTACGTCGATATGCTTTTTCCGCGCATGTTCCAAGGCTTCTCGAGCAATGATTCTTGGGGATTGACCGGTCTCACTGGGATGACACTCGACCCCCACCTCCCCGGCCAGCGTCTTCAGTTGGTCGATGGCGGCAGGACGATAGATATCGCAACTCACTACCATGACCGACTTTTTCCGGGATTCACGCAACCAGCGGGCAAGCTTGGCGACACTGGTGGTTTTTCCGGAACCCTGGAGGCCGGCCATCAATATCACCGCCGGAGGCTGAGCGGCAAGATTCAGAGATTCGTTAGCCTCTCCCATCACTCTGATCAATTCCTGATTGACGATCTTGATCAGTACCTGACCGGGAGTGAGGCTTCTCATCACCTCCTCGCCGAGGGCCTTTTGCTTTACCTGCTCGACAAACGATTTGACAACCGGTAGCGCAACGTCAGCCTCTAACAAAGCCATGCGTACTTCACGCATGGATTCCCTGATATTATCCTCCGTCAGCCGTCCCTGCCCACGCAGTTTACTAAGCGCACCACCTAACCGTTCGGTCAAATTTTCAAACATCTGCGGCCTCACTCAAAACCAAATAGCCTGCCCTTTACCTACTCGCAGGAGAATGAACTACGCTGAAAAACAGTCCGCGCGTTGCCCACCAGCGGCGCTAACCCACACAACGGCCATTATATAGGCTGCCTGGACCCGACGCGAACACCGAAATCCAGAACCTACTGCACCGTTCTACTTTTCAGTTTTACCTAAGGTATGAGAATATCGTAGTCCCATGAATGGCTACTTTTTCGCGCTTATAACCGTCATCTGCTATTTGATCAGCGGTCTCCTCATTGGTCTTCGTCTATTTAACAAAGAGGAGGCAAAAAAGCCCGCTCGCGCTCCGGGCATCGCCCTGGGGTTTCTAGGTCTGCTCTTTCATGCGGTTGTACTCTACCAACAGCTAATCAGCGAAAGCGGGCTTAGCCTGGGGTTCTTCAATTCCGGCTCGCTGGTCGCCTGGCTGGTATTGTTCTTGGTTCTGATCTCCTCGCTATCGAAACCGGTTGAAAACCTCGGTATCGTTATCCTCCCTCTGGCCGCTTTGTCGGTGCTCCTCAGCCTGAGATATCACAGCATCCACCTATTGACCCCTGATACTCCACCGGGATTGAAGGTGCATGTCCTTACCTCACTCCTAGCTTACAGTCTGTTATCGATGGCAAGTGTGCAGGCAATTCTGCTGGCAATTCAGGACTATCATTTGCGTCACCGCCACCCCGGTGGATTCATCCGGGCATTGCCACCGCTGCAGACCATGGAATCTCTACTGTTTGAGATGATTGGCGCAGGATTTCTGATGCTTACGCTAGCTCTCGGTACCGGCGTTTTTTTTCTTGAGGACATGTTTGCTCAACGGCTGGTACATAAGACCGTTCTTTCCCTAATTGCCTGGCTTGTTTTCGGGTTGTTGTTATGGGGCAGGTTCAAATTTGGCTGGCGTGGGAAACGGGCCTTAATCTGGACACTTTCGGGATTTGTCGTGCTGATGCTTGCCTATTTTGGGAGCAAATTTGTAATCGAGCTGGTCCTACATTCAGGTTGAGACCAGTGCGCGCAATCAGTTCACCTTTTTTCAGTCAGTACGAACTACTAGGCATTGATTGCCTTAGGGAGGGCTAGCCAATCATCTCCACCCGGTGATAAACACTGGAAGCCTGTCGGCCTTGATGGATTTCGCGCAACATACGACCGGTTTCGTTTCGTGCTACGGCTACCATGGACTTTGTCTCCTCATCCAGGCGGAGAATCTCTTTCAGGTGACTCACTACGAGCTCATGCTCCAACAGTTCGCTATGAACCGGGAAGCATCCCGGGAGGAGTTCGTGACGTTGTGCTTGCAACATCTCTACCCCATCCCAGTCTCCAGCCGAAGCCTGGGCATGCATCCGTTGCGTAAGCCGCAGCACCTGGGATAGGATTGCAGGAGGGGATGCGGCATCCGCCCGATAATCACCACTGGACATCTTCTTTCAGCGCCTAGTAAGCGGCCTGCTTGGCTTGCACCGCCAACTGCCTTGGAATTACGTCCCAGGCCGACTTGACCTCGACCAATAACGCGGTAATCTCATCCAGGATTTCCGGGCTATTAGTTGCTCCCGCCTGTCCGAGACGCCGCACCATATAGTCATAGAGATCATCCAAGTTGGCAGAGATTTCACCGCCGGCTTCTTTGTCAAGGCTAGCCTGAAGCCCACTGATAATGGAGATCGCCCAACTGATGTGGCGACCCTTCTCGGCAGCATTGTGATGCAACATATACCCTTTGGCGGTCGCAATCTTGTCCAACGCACCTTCCATGAGCATCTGGATTAGGCGATGGGGGGTGGCATCCTCAACTGCGGAGGAAACGCTAATGCTTTTATAACTGGACAATGCGTCACTTATTCTTGACTTGACCATTTGGGTTATACCTCGGGTTTCAACTACCGCGTCAAAACCTAGTTGTCCGGATTAATCATTCTGGAAAGGGCGTCGAGCTGACTAGTCAGATAATCACTGGTCGTGGTCAAACTGGCCATGAGCGTATCCAGTGCACCAAACTGCTTTAGGTAGCGTTGCTCGGTAGACTCTAGCCGTCTCTCCATGGCCTCCCGACTCTGCTCAATACCTTTGACCCTGCCCTGAGCTCCTTTCATCATGCTATCGATGGTACCGCCGGATTCCAGGAAACCATTTAATAATCTATCGGCCTGGGCTAAGAATCCCTTATCCTCATCACCAAAAAATCCGTTAATTGCATCGGGATTTTCTTCCAAAGCGGAAATGAACTTCTCGGTGTCAAATTCCAGTTTTCCGGTATCTGCGTTCGAGGTGACACCCAGTTCCGAAATGTAGGAATATGCCCCAGCCCCGGGGATTTTCGTATTCAATACATTGCGTAGCTGTGATTCGATGTTGCGAATCAGACTGCCGCTGCCGACACTTGATCTCAGTGCCGAAAGCTGTTCCTTGAGCCCGTTGTAGGCATTTATGAAACCATCAAGCGCCTTTGACGCAACCGATGTATCCTTGGAAATGGATGCAGTTGCCTGCCCGGTCGATTGAAGACTCAATGTCAGCCCCGCAACGACATCGCTGATGGTGTTGCTGCCCCGGGTTACCGTAACACCTTCCACAATCAGGGAAGCATCAAGCTCCGTCTCCGCCGCAAGAGGCTGTCCATTAGCATCCTGATTCAACATCGAAAAGCCAAAGGTTTCCTCGGCAATCGTACCTGCATAAGCGAGTTGCACTCGGTTATCGTAACCACTCGCGGAAGAGCTCAGCACCAAGGTTTGGTTTCCGCTATCACCGGTTATCAGGCCGGCAGTCACACCGGTTGTGTTGCTGTCGGCATTTATCGCCTGCTGTATTTCGGAAAGCGTACTAGCGGTCGACAGGTCGAGCGTGAAGCTACTCGATCCCACCGTAATCGTCAACGAGTCGCCGCTCGTACCACCGAAGGTGTCCGCAGAGGCATGCTCCACAGATCCCAACTTATGAAACTGAGCGAGACGGTTGATAGTGACATTGTAGGAAGACGGTACGGCATCACTATCGGAGGATACAGTAAGCACGTCTTCGTTCGAGGAAACCGCGCTGGTCGCAAGGAAAGTGTCGGTGTCCTTAAGTTTTGTTAATGACTCCTGAAGTGTGGAGAGACTTCCCTTGAGTACCCCGTAAGCGGATATTTCCGCTTGAACTTGAGCCTCTTTTTGATCAAGCCTGAGCAACGGCTGCTGCTCTAACGCCATTAACTGGGACACAATACCACTGACATCGAGCCCCGAACCTAGACCTGGAGATGATATGGGCATTGGAGTACCTGAGCTTTCAGTTGTTTGGCAACCGGAACATCCTTGTCCCGGCCCGTGTTATGCCTTGCCTTGAAAAAGCACTGACCTGTTCTCTCCCTTCGGAAAGAGCATATCATTCACTTCTCGCAACTTCTTTTGCATTTCCCTGATTTCCTCAGAAGGGATTTCCCGGATAACACTCTTCGTCTCAGTATCAACCACCTTGACAATCATCTTTCCATCATCCTGATCGATGCTGAATTGCAACTGTCGCTGAACCGATTGAGCAAATCCATTGAGATCATCTACCATCTCTTCGAGATGTCGCTGCTCCACTTCGGAGGTCTTCTGCTGTGCTGAGTCTGCTATCCTCCCCGCCGAATTCGAGCTCGCCACTTCCGTGGCATCAGCGGACCGGATATTCGTTACTCGGCTCGTGTTGCCCGACTCCCTCTTCGGCTGGGCAGGCATGGCCCCCAACATGCTTTGAGAGATTTCGTTCATCATGGCTTTCACCTATCGCTTAGGTGGGATGGCCCGGGTCAATCCCGGACCACCAACCACGTCTCTGCTTACTGAAGCAGCGACAACACGCTCTGCGGTAGCGAATTGGCCTGGGATACCATGGCCACACCGGCTTGCTGCAGAATCTGCGAACGGGTTAATTCCGCGGTTTCGGCCGCGAAATCCGCATCGCGGATTCGGGACCGTGCGGCGCTCAGATTCTCGGCACTGACGCTGAGGTTAGCGATGGTTGACTCAAAGCGATTTTGGTACGCACCCAAATCAGCGCGGGCGGAGTTGACCGTTCCGAGTGCTGCATCCAGTACCGCCAACGCACTCTGCGCACCGGCTGCGGAAGAAATATCCACCGCGGCCAAAGATGAGAAATCACTACTGCTGCCCGCGGCGGCGAAGGCCTCGGTATCCGCGTTGGCAAGGGTGATCGTCCCGCGCGAACTGGTCAGTTCAATGGTGCCGGTCTTGACCGCCGCAACGGTTCCACCTTCCGTCAGGACCGAACCGCTGAAGGTTACGGAGTCGTTACCGGCAGTGTCTACCGCAAAAGCGGAAATACCGATATTGCGTCCGTCACTGGTGGTCAGCGTGATCGAACCCTTGACACCGGCGGTCGTGAAATCGGCGGTGATCCCGGTAGAGCTTTGTACACCATTGATAGCGGAGACCAAGCCAGACAGATCGTTTTTGTCGGAAATCACTGCGGTAATCGCGGACGTGACCGCCGTGAATGTACCGTCACCATCATCGGTCTGGGTATTGAGTGTGAAAGTGACCGTGCCCGCGGCGGAAAGGCCGGATATGGTCGCGCTATTGCTAGCGGTAGCCGCAACCCCGATACCGGAACCGGCCCGATCGATTACACCGGCGACGATATTGGCACCGGAATCCGCAGCATAGGTTAATGGTGAGGTCGTAAGCACCGATCCAGACGAGTCCGTGGTGGATACGGTGAAGGCAGCAGCGGCTGCCACGGCGTTCATGCCATTGGCACTTCCAGAGCCGGTAACCACTGTATTGGTGATCGAGCCATTTTTCTGCAGGACATTGTTACCCAAAGAAGAGGCGCGTGCGTCAACCAGAGAGCCAATAGAGATAACTTGGTTGGCATTGGCGCCCACTTGGAAGGACTTATTGGTGAAAGAACCATCCAGCAAGTTGGTGCCATTGAACTGGGTCTGGCTGCTGACCCGGGTAATCTCCGCCAAACGCTGTGCCACTTCCGCCTGGAGAGCGGCGCGGTCGGAATCGCTGTTAGTGGAGTTGGCGGCCTGCACTGCCAATTCACGGATACGCTGCAGGTTGTTGGTGGTTTCACCCAATGCGCCTTCCGCGGTCTGGGCCAGAGAGATACCGTCATTGGCATTTCTCATTGCCTGGTTGAAACCGCGAATCTGAGTCGACATACGCTCAGCAATCGCAAGCCCCGCTGCGTCGTCCTTGGCGCTATTAATGCGCAAACCGGACGAAAGACGCTGCATGGCGGTTGCCAGGGAACTCTGAGATTTGTTCAGATTACGCTGCGCGGTCAGAGAGGAAACGTTGGTGTTGATGATTTGTGCCATTTTCTTACTCCTTGTTCCCACCGGCTGCAGATCGCTGTGATGCCTGGTGGGTCAGGTTGATATCTAGCGGATATGCTCGATCTATTTCGTGCATTTACCGCCTCCGACATTTGTAACGGCCAGAGGGGGCATACCTTTAGTAAAACAAGAAAAATTGGGGATAGAGATAATGTCGCCTATCTCATTGTATTTGCTGTTTTTATGTCCATATTTTCATTCGCGGGAATCCGCTTCGCGACTATTTTCGGCAGACGGCTAAAAAGGGCGGGGCAGATCATCTTTTTTTATCGCCCTGGCTCTGTACAACCAGCCGAATTGAGCGACTCGTATCTGCCAATGCGGGTTATCCTAGCCGAGGGAGTGCTAAGGGACCCTACACCCCAAGTCAAATGGGGATGCTGGAAAGTTATCCCTTTCGTGGCCTAGAGATAATTAAATAGAGATAATCCCTTAATTTTAACGTAGGTTTGCTGAGCCGCCTGTAATGCCGTCATCTGGCGTTCGAACCGGGCGATCGCCTCAGCATAATCGAGGTCTTCCTCGGTGGATTTGTGGCGTTGCAGGGAAAGCTCTAGATCCGCGTTCATCTCTTGCTGCCCTTCAATACTATTCATCCTGGCGCCAACGCCGGAGTGAGTGGAGATCACATTGTCCAACGCCAACTGAATATCCGCGATATACCTTTCCACGGGCTGGTTTGCTTCAAGACCGGTGGCCAATCCATGCAAGGTCTCGAACATATTGCGTTTTCCCGAACTGCCGGGAAAATTGCCAGCGGTAAATCCAGTAGTATCCGTGGTGGCCGAATTACTCAGCTGAATGTCAATTCCAGTACCACCCACCTGGCTCAGTATCAGGTTATCGCCAGCCCCAATGGTGGCTCTTATGCCAGTTTGGACAAACTGACCGTTGATAGCGGTCGCGAGTTGGGCAGCACGTTCCCCCGCATTGGCGGCGGCAGGAATGGCGCCCAAGCTGACCGGACCGTTACCATTACCACCGTCGATGACAATATCTCCGGAAGCGATTGGCGTAAACACTGTCGCCGCTGCGCCACTCACC
Source organism: Gammaproteobacteria bacterium (assembly GCA_020445415.1). Classification (GTDB taxonomy): domain Bacteria; phylum Pseudomonadota; class Gammaproteobacteria; order Chromatiales; family Chromatiaceae; genus HKST-UBA178. Next base: position 20,730 of record JAGRGP010000141.1, read on the forward strand.
TCTGCCACTTTTCCAGTCGCCACATTCATGAATAACTCGTAACCATTGTCACCATCTGCTACCTGGCGATCTGGTGAGATCTGTAACCGGCGTTGGCCCAAATCACCTTGATATTCATAACTGCCCGTGGCCTGGCTGATAAAGGGTTTGGTTCCAGTCTGGAAACCGCCGAATATATATTCACCGCCGCTATCCTGGGTATTAGCCAGAGACAAGAGCTGATCCAACAGCTGCCGAATTTCCGAGGCAACCGCCTTTGAGTCAGTTTCCGATAACGTTCCGTTGTTACCCTGAACCGCGAGTTCGGCGGCACGCTGCAACAAGTTGGTAGCACCAATCAATGCTCCTTCTTCGCTTTCTAACCGGGACTGCGCCCGACTCGCATTGTCCTGATACTGTTGCACACGCCCCAGCGCACCATTCAATCCAAGCACTCGGGTCGCGCTTGCCGGATCATCCGCCGGCGACAGTACCCGTCTACCGGTCGAAATCTGCAGTTGGGTTTCGCTGGTCTTGTTCTGCTGCCGCAACATGGCGTTGATCGCTCGCTGCGAAATCATTGATGTGGAGATCCGGTACATTGTCACCTCCTGACCGCGCCAAGCAAGGTATCGAAAAGGGTATTCGCCACGCTGATTACCTGAGCGGACGCCTGATAGGCCTGTTGAAATCGGATCAAGTTGGCGGCCTCTTCATCCAGATTGACGCCACTAATGGAGGACAGGGACATTTGGTGGCGCTCTAGCAGCCCGTCGGTAGCCTCAGCGTTGACCCGGGCATGCCTGGATTTGGAGCCCACGTCTGAAACCATTTGCCCAAAGACCTCTTGAAAGGTGGCAGTCCCAGAGCCACCCCCACTGCCGAGTAGCGTGTCCTGAAACTGCAATTCTGCCAAAGCCAACGCATTTCGGTTGTCCCCGATACCGCCTTGATTGAAGCTGATCACGAAACTATCGCCATCGACTGGAGACCCTGAGACACTGAAGGCTGGATCCCCGTATCCGGCCAAGACGAACTGTTTGCCGTTGCCGTCGGTAGACGGATCGTATGCCAGCTGCAGATCGACGGCACCATTCCCATCCAAGTCGACATCAAAACGATTATTGTTGGCGTCGAATACCAAACTAATATTGGTCGCAGAATCGATACTCGCGGCATTGCTAACCCTTGGCTGGGAAACAGAGGCGTCTCCCTGATTTGGGCCCGGATCGTTCCGATTACCATCGGGTCCGGCGCGAAGGGGGCCTGCGGCCGCAAGCCTGCGCGGATCGTTAATCTGCAACTCCATGAACAACGGTGCATTTCGCGTGGGCTGAATAAGGAATTCGTCACCGGGGTCGGCTGCCCCGGCCAAGGTCAAACTGAAGCCGTCCCTTACATCACCCGAAACGTAGTTCCAACTCTGCCCATCCGTCAGGCGGGTTAGCGTATAGCCCACCGCTCCTGCTTTGAGCAGATAATCACTGGCGGTGAGAGCCCCCGAATCCACTATCGTAGCAGCGGCCACCGAGGCGGCGCCCCCATTGCCGCTGCTCTCTGCCACGGTAATCTGGGGAGTACTGAATAGCTGCCCCCCGAGGGCCCCGTTCAGATCGATTCCGAGATTGTGTTGGGCGTTCAGCCGTTCGCTGATGCCAATCGCCACCAAGCCAAGCTGATTCTGACCGGGATCCAGAATCTGATCGCGAAAGTCCAGCAGACCTCCGATCTCCCCCCCGGTCAATTGGTCGGTAATCACCCGACTACCAACAGTATCGGTAAAGGTAACATCCCAATGATCGGAATCGGTGGCCCCTGGCTGCGTTCCCAAGGTGGAGGCATTAGGGCCTATCACTAAGGACTGCCCCTTACCGATAAATACGTTCCAGGCTCCGTCATCCTGGGGGACAACCGTGATCTCCACCCGTTTGGCGAGCTCGTTCAACAAGACTTCGCGCTTATCCAGCAGATCATTAGGGTCATCACCACCTGCCGCGCCGATGGACTCGATAATGCTTTGATTGACTCGGCTGAGAGACTCGGCAAGATCGTTGATTTCCCGGGTCACTGATTCCAGCTCATTATTCAACTGGCCACGCAGCCCGGTGAACTGCCTACCGAGATCATGGAAACGATCGGCCAACGAATTGGCCTCGGAAAGGACCACTTGGCGCGACGGGATGGATGACGGATCGTCGGCCAGTACCTGAGTAGCATCGAAGAAACTCTGAATCGCCGGATCCAGCCCGATATTGGGGTCGGCGAGCACGTTATCGATACGCTCCGAATAGCTTAGGTAGGCCTGCAGCTGGGAAGACACGGATTGGGTGGAGCGTACCTGAGTGGCCAGAAAATTGTCGTACATCCGGTCGATACCGGCTACCTTCACGCCCGACCCTATCCAACCCGCACCAGTAAGTTGAGGAACTTGAGTCGACAACAAGGTACGCTGCCGGCTGTATCCTTCGGTATCGGAATTGGCGATATTGTGGCCTGTGGTATTAAGTGCATTCTGAAAAGACAGAAGCCCTGAAACACCGATGTCGAGTATACCTGCCATCTTATCGTTCCCAAGGAGGCCGGAATCATCCCCGGCGTCCAGATCTATCGTAAGTAAACCGGTGAGACAATCCGGCCGGGAAACTGCTTGACCCGGAATATCATGCACCGCCCCACCCAGGGCTTACCGCAACCAAGCCATCCGAGCCCTATAGCGGCTGGTTCGCATTCGCCTTGAATCTGGCCAGCGCGCGCTGCATCTCCGTACCCCTGAGCACCCCATCGATTTTCTCCGCGTATTCCGGGTCGGTGGCATAGCCGGCGGCCTGCAGCGAGCTGAAGTAGCGCCGGCTATCGGCAACAGCCGAGAGCGCCTCGCCATAGCGAGGGTTCGACTGCAGGAAATTCACGTAATCCTGGAAGCTGTCGCGAAAAGAGTCATAGGCCCGAAATGCCGACAACTTCTTGACCGCGGCGCCCTGTTCGTATTCGAGACTACCGATATTCACAAGGTCACCCCGCCAACCACGCCCCGCCTTGATGCCAAACAAGTTATAACTGGGGGTGCCGTCGGCACGCCGCATGATATGACGGCCCCAGCCAGTTTCAAGCGCCGCTTGAGCCAACAGCGCCTGAGGCTGAAGTCCGAGTCGAGAGGCCGCTTCCAATGCCCATGGCCACAACTGCTCCACGAAGTCTTCACTGTCCCAATCCGTCGGATCCCGATCTGCACCCGTTCTTGGCGGTCCGTTTCCTGGGGGCGGCTGTGGCGCGCCATCCAACGCTTGCTCGGCACTGCCAATTCCTTCGGCGACGGTGGATTCCGGCCGGCGCAACCTGATGCGTGGATAATCCCCAATCGTTTTACCCGCGACCTCATTCTCCGCGGGTCCGGTACCGAGTTGCCGCTCAATGGCCGCGGCCAGACCCATCCCGCCGTGCCCCGCCAGATGCAGGGCGAGCTGCCGGTCAAATAAGTCCTGATAGAATCGGCTATGGTTGTTATCCAGTATTCCATCCGCCAGGCTGGCCTGGCGCATGGCCTTTATCATCTGTCCCATCAGCAACGACTCGAACTGCCGCGCCACTTCCGATGCGGCGCTCTGGCCATCCCTATGAGCCTTGACCTTAAGTTCGGCAAGCCCTGAAAAATCGGTGTAGACAGCGGTTCCGGCATCCATTTTTCACTAGATAACGATCAACTCAGCTTGCAATGCACCCGCCTGCTTGAGGGCTTCCAAGATCGCCACCAAATCACTGGGTGCCGCGCCGACCCGATTCACCGCCCGCACGATTTCATCCAACGTAGCCCCCGGGTTGAACAAGAACATTCTGCTCGACTCCTGCGCCACATCCACGTTTGACTGTTCCACGATGGCGGTATCGCCCCTGGAGAATGGTCCCGGCTGGGAGACTGCGGCATTTTCACTGATAGTCACCACGAGATTACCGTGGGAAACCGCCGCAGGTGATACCCGCACTTGACTACTGATAACCACCGTACCGGTGCGGGAGTTAACGATCACCCGGGCCGCCACAATGCCGGGCTTAACCTCCAGATTCTCGATCATGGAGAAAAATGACACCCGCTGAGACGGATCCACAGGGGCCGCCACCTGGATCGAGGATGCGTCCACTGCTCTGGCCGCCCCGGCTCCGATTGCTTGATTGATCGATTCCACCATGCGCTTAGCGGTGGTGAAATCTCCGGTCTTAAGATTAAGGGTTAGGTGATTGCCCTTGTCGAACAGGGTGTCAATGGTTCGCTCAACGGTGGCACCGTTGGGAATCCGACCCGCAGTGGGTATATTGACTGTCACACTCGAACCATCCGCTCCGGAGGCGCTTAACCCACCTACTACCAGGTTTCCCTGGGCAATGGCGTAGACCTTTCCATCGGCGCCCTTCAAGGGCGACATCAGAAGACTTCCACCCCGCAGATTTTTGGCATCACCGATGGACGATACCGTTACATCGATCTTTTGGCCGTTTTTTGCAAAGGGAGGAAGCTCCGCGTGAATGCTGACGGCAGCCACGTTCTTGGGCTTTAATCTGATCCCGGGGGGGACAACTATACCCAATTGGGTCAGCATCGTGCGCAGGCTCTGCATGGTGTAGGGGGCAGCGTTCTGTTTATCGCCACTTCCATCCAGTCCGACCACCAGGCCATACCCCAACAACTGATTGCTGCGCACACCGGCAATGCTCGCCAGATCCTTGATGCGCTCCGCCGCCGCCATCATGGGCAACATCAATAACACCAATACAAACGACATACGGCGGGCATTCGCCCCGCAAACGCGGAGTGTGCTTCTTATCGGCATCTCGTTGGAATGTCTCACGGCTCCCCCACTAGAAAGGAAACAGGGCGCTGACGAAAAACCTAGCCAGCCAACCCATGGCACTGGCATCGGCCACGGCACCATCCCCAACATAGACGATGGTTGGATCGGCCAGCCGCGTCGACAGCACCGTATTATCGGAATCAATGTCTATCGGACGCACGATTCCCGAGAGACGAATATATTCATTGCCTTGGTTGATACCGATGCGTTTTTCCCCTCTCACCATCAAGTAGCCATTCGCCAATACCTCGGTCACCGTGACCGTGATGTCTCCCTCCAATAGATTGCTCTGCTCACTCTTTCCATCACCCCCAAACTCGCTGCTTGATTCCAGACCAAAGGCAAGATTGTTGTCCTTGGTACTCGCAAGGGGTAGGAAACTGGGCGCATTGAATAGCGGGGACGAACCTAAGATCGTTGGGTTGGAGATGCCGGTGGTGTTCTCCTTACTGACATCCGTTTTCGCCTTTTTATTGGCCTTGGTCTTTTCGACCAACTTAACGGTGAGGATGTCACCGGCCCGGCGGGCACGCAGATTCTCGAACCAGGAAACTTCATATCCCGCCTGGAAGATCGCCCCGTTCTGCTCGGGTAGGCGGGCTGGAATGGAAGGACGCACCGGCGCGTAGGCGGGATCCTTTTTGGGCGCGGTATTGCATCCCGCGAGGGCCAGCGCCATCAATAGCGTCGCGGCCAGCCTATCAATCCACCTCAGTGTGCCATGCCTTTCCATCAGAGCTGATTGGTCACGTAGGCCAGCATTTCATCGGTCGTGGAAATTGCCTTGGAGTTCATCTCGTAGGCACGCTGGGTCTCGATCATGTTCACCAACTCCTCGACCACGTTTACATTGGAACTCTCCAACGAACCCTGGATCAGGGTTCCCACTCCATCCTCCCCGGGAGTCGCCGTGGTGGGTGTACCGCTAGCCAGAGTTTCTCGGAACAAATTACCGCCCATCGCTTCCAACCCCATGGGATTGATAAAATCGGCCAACTCCATGTTGCCGATCTGAGTTGGGCTGCTGTCACCGGAGACCAGCGCCGACACCGTTCCGTCCGAGCCTATGGTCAGGCTGAGCGTGTTTTCCGGCACACTGATCGCCGGCTCCAGGGGATAACCGTTGGAATTGACCAATTGGCCATCCTGATTGAGGCTGAATGCGCCGTCCCGCGTGTACTCGATGGTGCCATCCGGCATGAGAATCTGAAAAAATCCCCGCCCTTCTATGGCGAGATCGAGATTGTTGCCGGTCTGGGCCAGATTACCCTGAGTATGGAGCTTCTGGGTGGCCACCGTGCGTACGCCGGTACCCAGGGTCAAGCCCGAAGGAAGCTCGGTATCTTGCGACGAACTAGCTCCAACCTGGCGTACGTTTTGGTAGATGAGATCTTCAAACGATGCACGGTCTCGCTTGAAGCCCGTGGTATTGACATTGGCCAGATTGTTGGAGATGACCGACATGCGAGTTTGCTGGGCATCGAGACCCGTCTTTGCAATCCAGAGTGCCGGGTACATAATTTTGTCCTTCCGTCAATTGTTCTTCGATATTTAGAATGCAATTTGTTTGCCATTAATCCTGCGGAATGAAAAGAGCGCCCGGAAAGCGCTCTTTTTTCATTTCACTTCCCACCATCCTGCTAACCCACACGCATGATCCGGGTTGACGACTCATCCATGGCTTTCGCGGTCTGCATCATCTTTACCTGCATCTCATAGCGGCGTGACAGTTCGATCATATCCACCATCGCGTTGACGATATTGACGTTACTCCCCTCGAAAGCACCGCTGTTGAGGCGCATGGATCCATCTGCTTCAGCGGGATTGCCGTCTCTCATCCGTAACAGCCCGTCCTTCCCCTTTACCATTTGATCAATTGCAGGATTAACCATCTTGATTCGGTCGATGACCGCTATCCCGACTGAAGACTGACCCAGGGGAACGATCGATATGGTTCCATCCGGTGCGATGTCCAGTTTCTCCGCCGGAGGTATCGCAATCGGCCCGCCATTGCCGATGACCGGCAGCCCGTTGCCGGTGGTCAGCAGGCCGTTGACATCAAGATTGAGATCTCCGCGGCGGCTATAGGCTTCGCCGCCATCGCGCGCCTGCACCGCAAACCAGCCGTTGCCGGCAATCGCCACGTCCAGGTCTCTTCCCGTCTGCACCTGGTCGCCATGGGTGAAGTCGGTACCCGGGCGTTCGCTCAGTCCGTAGGCACGAGTGGGAAAGCCGTCCCCAAACACCGGCATGCTGCGGAACTGCTGCAGATCGGCCAGAAAACCCGGTGCATTGGCGTTGGCGAGGTTATTGCTGTTGTTTGCCTGGG
>JAGRGP010000142.1 GCA_020445415.1 Gammaproteobacteria bacterium
CCCGATCTGAAACTGATCATCACCTCCGCAACCATCGACCCCGAGAGCTTTTCCCGTCACTTTGGAAACGCCCCGGTGATCAATGTTTCCGGCCGCACCTACCCGGTGGAAGTCCGTTACCGGCCACCCGCCGACAACCAAGGCGGGGAGCGGGACGAGCCGCTGCAGCAGGGTATCTTGGCGGCGGTGGACGAACTCAGCGGTCGTGATCGGGGGGACATTCTGGTATTCCTCAGCGGTGAGCGGGAGATCCGGGAAACCGCGGAACACCTCCGTAAGCACCGGCTGATGAATACCGAAGTACTGCCATTGTATGCGCGCCTCAGTAGCGTCGAGCAGAACCGGATCTTCCATCCCGCGGGCGCGCGGCGCATCATCCTCGCCACCAACGTGGCAGAGACCTCACTGACGGTCCCCGGAATCCGTTATGTCATTGACAGCGGATTCGCTCGCATCAGCCGTTACAGCCACCGCAGCAAGGTCCAACAATTACCCATCGAAGCCATTTCCCAGGCCAGCGCCAATCAACGCAAGGGCCGTTGCGGACGACTGTCCGCGGGAATTTGCATTCGTCTGTATTCCGAGCCCGATTTTTCGTCACGAGCGGCCTTTACCGAGCCCGAGATCCAACGTACCAACCTGGCTTCGGTGATCTTGCAGATGAAGATCCTCGGATTTGGCGACATCGAGCGCTTTCCCTTTCTCGATCCCCCGGACCGGCGTTTGATCAAGGATGGCTACCGGGTCTTGGAAGAGATCGGCGCGGTGGACGGGGAGCGGCGGGTTACCCGCCTGGGGCGCCAACTTGCGCGACTGCCCGTGGATCCTGTAATTGGACGTATGTTGCTGGCCGCCGCGCACGGCGGTTGCCTGGATGAGGTATTGGTGATTGCCGCCGCCCTCGGTATTCAAGATCCCCGGGACCGCCCCTTGGACAAGCAGCAGGTGGCAGACGAAGCCCATCATCCGTTTCTGGATGAACAGTCGGATTTCATCGGCTTGCTCAAGCTCTGGCGGTTTCTGGAGGCGCAATGGCGGCACCTCAGCCGGCGCAAATTCCAGACCCTGTGCCGGGAGCGCTTTTTGTCCTGGGTGCGGGTTCAGGAGTGGCGCGACATTCACCGGCAGTTACGCGGTCAGTTGCATGAAATGGGCTATCGGGAGAATACCGCCGAGGCCGGTTACGAGCAGATTCACCGGGCGCTGATCACCGGATTGCTCAGTAACATCGGTTGCAAGGCGGGACGAAATGACCGCGAATACCTGGGGGGAAGAAACAGCCGCTTCCTGATCTTTCCGGGATCCGGATTGTCTAAAAAGCCCCCTAAATGGGTCATGGCCGCCGAACTGGTGGAGACCAGCCGATTGTATGCCCGCACCCTGGGTACCATCCGTCCCGAGTGGGTGGAAGCGGCGGCCGGTCATTTGGTGCACCGCCGATACTCCGAGCCACACTGGGAAAAGGGCAGGGGTCAGGTAGCCGCCTATGAGCGGGTGCTGCTATTTGGCCTAACCCTGATTCCCCGCCGCAAAGTAAATTACGGCCCCTTGGACCCGGTCCAGTCCCGGGAGATCTTTATACGCTCGGCGTTGGTGGACGGAGACTTCCATACTCGGGCACCCTTCTGGCGTCACAACCGGGAACTTGTCGAGTATGTGGAACATCTGGAACACAAGTCCCGGCGCCGCGATCTATTGGTGGATGAGCAATCGATTTACGCCTACTACGATCAGCGGATTCCCGAAGGCATCTTCAGCACGCCACAGTTCGAGAAGTGGCTGCGGCAGGCCACCCGCAGCCAACCCAAACTGTTGCATATGCGCCTGGAGGACCTGGTTCGGGAAGGTTTACAACCGGTGCCCGAAAGCCAGTTTCCGGACCGGCTCGAGGCCGGGGGCATAGCCCTACCCCTAAGTTATCACTTCAATCCCGGTGAGCAGGCTGATGGGGTCAGCCTGCGGGTTCCCCTTGCGGTGCTCAATCAGATCTCGGAGGACCGTTGCGGATGGCTGGTACCTGGGTTGCTGGAGGAACGGATCACTGCCTTGTTGCGCGGCTTGCCCAAATCGCTGCGTAAGTCTTTCGTGCCGGTTCCCGACTATGCAGCGGCCTGCCTTGAGGCGCTGAAACCTTCCGATCGGCCGCTGACCCAGGCACTGGCAGAGCAGCTCAAGACCATGACCGGTGTTCATGTTCCCGAGGACGCCTGGCGGGAGGAGTCGTTACCGGGTCACCTGCGGATGAATTTTCAGCTGCTCGATGATCACGGCCGGGTGATCGATGCGGGACGGGATCTGGGAAAACTGCGACGGCGTCACGGCGCTAAAGGCGGTGAGGCGCATCAGGCGCTGCTGGACACCGGCTGGGAGCGGCAAGACATTAGGTCATGGGATTTTGGCGCTCTCCCCGAATCGGTTGACATCAGCCGGGGTGGTATCCGGTTGCTCGGTTTTCCCGCGCTGGTGGATCGAGGAGGACAGGTCCACTTGGAGATTCTCGATGCCGCCGACAAAGCACACAATGCTCACCGGCGGGGGGGTCGACGCCTGATTATGATCAAACTGGCGAGCGACATCCGCTATCTGCGGCGCAATCTGCCCGGGCTGCAGCGCATGAGTCTCCAGTACGCTCGGGCTGCGGCACCGCCAGCGGGATGGGAGGTGGCGGAACAGGACGGCCTAGAAGATGAATTGGTTGCCTTGATTGTGGATCTGACCTTCATCGAGGGTCGGCCGGAGATAAGGGATCCCGTTACTTTTACCAGTCGTATCACCGCAAGCAAGGGGGAGATGATGACCCGGGCCGAGGAGGCACTGGGATTGTTGAGTCAGATTCTGGACCGCTATCAGCGGTTGGGGAAACGGTTATCGCGTATCACGCAGATCCACTGGATGGAATCGGTCTCGGACATGCTGCAGCAGAGGGATCAGTTGGTATTCAGAGGTTTTCTGCAACACACACCCTGGGTGCAGCTTAACCAGTTTCCCCGCTACCTGGGGGCCATCGAGCTGCGGCTAGATAAGCTTGGCCATGCCGCTCAGCGCGACCGGCGGCTGATGGATGAGATGAAGGAGATTTACCGGCAGTGGCAGGATCGGGAGACTAAGTACCGCCGTACCGGTAGGCGGGATCCGCGAATCGAGGAACTGCGTTGGATGTTTGAGGAACTGCGGGTCTCCCTGTTTGCCCAGGAGCTGGGCACCGCTTATCCCATATCGGTCAAACGGATTGCCCGACGCTGGAAGGAGCTGGGGCTCTGATGGGCAAAAGGCCCATCCGCCAGCAGGTGGTCAATGAGGGCTGGATTAGCCCCTTGTACTGGAGGTAATATCCGGGCTCCAAGGCTGCATTCTGGTGCCGGCGCCGGCGCGCTACTTTGCTGGAGAATTTCTGATGTCCCTTTGTCCTTGCGGTTCTGGGTTGACCTTCGATACCTGTTGCGGTCCGGTCCTTTCCGGGGAACGTCAGGCCCCCACGGCGGAGGCGCTGATGCGTGCCCGTTACTCGGCCTTTGCGGAACGTCAATTCGCCTTTTTGGGCGAGAGCCTTCATCCGGATTACCGCTCGGATTATGATGCGGCGGCAACCCGGCGTTGGGCGGAATCAGCCCAGTGGATGGGGCTGGAGATCGCTACCCTGGAGGGTGGTGGCGAAGGGGATGACCAAGGGATGGTGGAGTTTACGGCGATCTACAAGGAGAAGGATATCACTCGCCGCCACCGGGAGCGTAGCCATTTCCGCCGGCACGAAGGATGCTGGTATTTCGTTGACGGGGAAATGGTGAAACCAACCACGGAGGTCCACCGGGCTCCGAAGGTAGGGCGTAACGACCCCTGCCCCTGTGGCAGCGGAAAGAAATTCAAGAAGTGCTGCGGCGGATGAACCAGACTCACCATAGGCGTGATTGCCCGTGTGGGACGGCGCTTTTAAAGAATCGGCAACAACGCACGATAAGAGGGCTAGGGCCCCGGAGTGACTATATCGTTCAGTTATGATGACCGTGATTAGACCATTTAAGCTTCCGATGTTGATAATGCTCTGCCTGCTACTGATAACGGGCGGCGCTCGGGGGGAGATATTTAAGTACCGGGATAGTCTGGGTAACATCCATTTCACCGACCAGCCAAGAAAACGCAGCCTGGGTTATACCCTACTATGGCGTTCCAGCCGGGATCCCCGTTACGCGGATTTCTCCCGTATCGATATCAGTGCCCTGGACCATAACCGTGCCCAATTTGCACCATTGATCGATGCCACTGCCCAGCGTATCGGACTGCATCCGGAGTTGCTGCACGCCGTGGTGCTGGCAGAGTCCGCATACGATCCACGGGCGCTGTCCAAGGCCGGAGCCCAGGGGTTAATGCAGCTTATGCCGGCTACCGCTGAGCGCTATGGTGTCGTCGATATTTGGGATCCCCAGGAAAATCTTGAAGGTGGAGCCCGCTATCTGAGTGATCTACTGACGATGTTTGATAACAACATGGTGCTTGCACTCGCCGCCTACAATGCCGGTGAGAATGCCGTTATCAAGTATGATTTCTCGGTGCCTCCCTATCCAGAGACCCAGAACTATGTCAGAAAGGTGATCGATTTCTATCAGGAAGGTAGAAAGCACGCCAGGGCGCTCACCGCCAGTAACTGAGGGACAGGTCCGGGATTGTCAGGGCTCCCTTTTGTGTGTCCCTGCGTTGGGCACTCAGGTGTAACTCCTGATTTTTCGAGCCCAGTGGAGCTCACACCACTCACTTCGGTTCCAATGAATCTCCCGTGTGATGCTGGCCACTGGCTCCACTGTCACTAAGTATTTTTCCTAACGGACTGAGTACTGCGTTACCGCCCCGGCCGATGACATGGGTGTAGATCTGGGTTGTACGCACATCCGTGTGGCCAAGTTGCTCTTGCACGGTCCGGATGTCCATGCCCCGTTCCAACAGATGGGTGGCAAAGGAATGGCGCAGGGTATGGCAACTGGCGGGCTTACGGATATTGGCCTTGCGTAACGCGATCTTTACCGCCCGTTGTACGCAAGACTCGTCGATATGATGACGACGTTCGGTATTGGCGCGGGGATCGATACTCCGCTTTTGAGACGGAAAGACATATTGCCATTCCCACTGGAGTGGCGCATGGCGGTACTTTCTTGCTAGGGCGTAGGGTAGATAGACCCTGCCAAATCCTTGGTTAAGATCCCGCTCATGGATGCTCTTGACCGTTTGCAGATGGCGCTGCAGGGGAACGATCAGCTCTTCCGCAAGGGTGACGATCCGGTCCTTGGTGCCTTTGCCGTTGCGGACATAGATGGCGCAGCGTGTGAAATCCAGATCCATAACCCGGAGCCTGACACTTTCCATCAAGCGTAAACCCGAGCCGTATTGCAGGCAGGCAATTAGCCAATAGACATGGCTTAGGCCCCCGAGAACCCGCTGAATCTCCTCCTGCGTCAATACCACCGGCAGTCGTTGGGGCTTCTTTGCCCGGACCACTCCTTGAATATCCCCCAGTGGGGTATTCAGTACGGCCTTATATAAAAACACCAACGCGCTCAATGCCTGGTTTTGGGTACTAGCCGAGACATTCCGGTTCACCGCGAGGTGAGTCAAAAAAACACCGACTTCATCTACTCCCATCTCTCGTGGATGCTTCATTCCATGAAACAGGATAAAGCGCTTAATCCAATCGACGTAAGTTTTCTCGGTCCGAATGCTGTAATGGCGGACTCGAATTGCATCCCTGACGGACTGGATAAAGGGAGATGAGCGACGATTTCTATCCATGATTTGCCCTCGCCACTACATAATAAGTTCTCTATAAGTTCTATGTCAAGAAATGAAAGTGGAATACTGCCGGGGCGGATCGATTAATGAGAGTCTGGATACTGTGCCACAGCACTGGCCAGAATCATGAGCAGATGACTACCACAACTATCGTGTGGTAGCTTATTTCAATAGTTAAGAAAGATTCGCGGCTGGAAAAAATATACTGGACCGTAAAACTCATGGCAGACGGATTAGAAGGTAGTTTCACGTGTTATACCGCGTTAGTTTCCAGTCCACTTACTGTTAGGCCTCCAATGGCAACTTTCGTAGAATTTCACGAAGAACTCGACCAACTATTTGGGTTCTATTTCGATGCAGACATGGCATTTTCCATGACCAAGAAATATCTTACTGAAATACAACAAAAACAAAAAATCAGTGATAGCTCTACGTTCATGTTTGGTGATGGCGAGCCTCCGGGACCGCCCGATCAAGCGATTCTTGCGTCCCTTCATTCAACGACTTTAGGGGCGTTAAAGCAGCGCATGTCAAAAAATCTTTCAGATTCTCAGAGGGCAGCACAAGCGGTTCTCGTTTTTACCTTCCACATATGGGAGGAAAAATACAGAAATTCGCTTGTGGACAAGAATGGAATTGCACTTGGAACGCTTGATTCAGACATCATGGGAGATTTGAGGTTAATAAGAAATTGTATCATTCACAATAAAGCTATTGCAGATAATGGCGTGTCTCGCTGTAAAGTAATAAAACATTTTTTACCAGGCGCCTCAATCATCCTGACAGATGCAATAATGTTTGAAGTTATAAGGGCTATACGTGATGAATTTTCAAAGTGGGCCTAACAATGCAATCAAGTCGTTCGCTGCGCTCACTCGGACATTTGGCAGCGCCGCGCCTTTGCTGTCGCAAAGTCACGGCACCGTCAAATGCCGCTTATTGCGGCGTTATGTTCTGAAACGTATCTTGTAGCACTTA
>JAGRGP010000143.1 GCA_020445415.1 Gammaproteobacteria bacterium
AAATTCAACGTTTACAACACACAGCACGACGTCTATTGAATCATGTCGTAAGGCGAGCGCCAGTAACCTAGACAATCCCTATTGGGGCACATGTTTGTGCCCCTTTTTTTTCAATCAAGACCTGATCGACAAACGCAGTATTTCATCCAGTGTTAAACTAGGCTGCGTCTACAGGAACAGGACTTAGGTCCCATAGCGCATTGATACGGCGATTCGTTTCGTGAAGAGCGGTTGTTTATCACCGTATTTAGGCCTGTTAACACTATGCGGATACCCAGCTGTGGAGAATCTTCGAATGACGATGTGAATTCAATGCCATGCATCAGGTAGACAATCTCATGATTCGATTGGGCAGGTTCCCATTACTTTTTTCAAAGCCCAAACAGTTGAGGAAGCGAAGCTAATCGGTTCTCCTTTATCTTTTTACTTGGGCCTCATTTTGTGATTTAACGCCAACCCCGCAATTTATTACTGCGGTTCTATCGTGACTGAGAAACAGACAATGAAGCGACACCCTTCACTCCGCAGCCTCAGCAGCGAACACCATTCCGGTCTGGTGCTCGCTCGCAGAGCACGCAAGGCGGCAGATCAGGACACTTCGATTCAGGCTGCTACCTGGAAGGCTATTCAACTTGCTTTTCAAAGTGAGTTGGAACCGCACTTTCAGCGAGAGGAGCAAGGTCTACTGCCCGTATTACGGACTGCGGGTGAAGTCGAGTTGGTAAACCGTACATTGCATGAGCACCGGTCGATGCGATTACTGGTCCTGGAAAACAACCCGGATAAGCTCGCTTCGTTTGCGGAGTTGCTCAGGGCGCACATTCGGTTCGAAGAAAAAGAACTATTCGAGACCGCCCAACGCGTGCTCGGCTCCAATGTGTTGAAAGACCTTGAAGGGGCTTGATCGATGGAGATCATACAGCAGAGTGAATCAGAAATATTCTCTCGACTCGGATTCATGGCCTGAGTTATCTCTATGTCATTGTCCCCTCTACAGCGGGTCTGGTGCTGCTGCTCCTGAGTGCACTGGCAACCTATAACATCCCACGAACTCGACGCTACCCTAAACTCTGGATGTAATGAGTAATCGACTTAACCTCAATTACTTTAAAAAACGTCTTTAGAAGTATCGGTGCTATCACTATCATGGTAGTGAAGAGCGATGCTCAATCAGCCGCTGGTAGTTCGAGCTGTGCGCTCAACCCCCCGCCGGCCGCTCGACCCAGCCTGATCCTGCCACGATAGAGTCCCACGATATCCTGAACAATATCTAGCCCTAGACCCGAGCCCGAGACCTTTTCATCAAGTCGGCGCCCACGCTTCAGAACTTCCGACTGATGCCGCTCGGGGATTCCGGGGCCGTCGTCTTCTATCAGGATCAGCAATCGATCTCCACCACGCTTCGCGCGCACCAGCACCTGACTTCGAGCCCATTTACAGGCGTTGTCCAGCAAGTTGCCGAGCATCTCTTCCAGATCCTGTGCCTCACCCCGAAACCAACATCCTTCCACCCCGGAACGGTCAATCTTGAGATTTCTGTCCTTGTATAACCGCTCCAGGGAAAAGCAGAGATCTTCAATAATCGCCTTGGTATCTGAGCGAGTGCCCAGTAGACCTGTGGTCCCGGCTATCCGAGCCTGTGAAAGGTAAAGCTCAACGCTATTTGCCATCGCCCGGGTCTGCTTAAGGATCACTCTCCCCTGCTCACTGTCAATGTGCTTTGCTTCATTGCGAATCACGGTCAACGGGTTCTTCAACGCGTGGGCCAGATTGCCCACCTGCGTTCTTGCCCGCTCGAGCAGCGCCCTGTTGTGATCCAGCAGGCTGTTGAGTTCGTTCACGACCGCCTCTACCTCCAGCGGATTGTTCTCCGGCAACCGTTCTAATTGTCCTCGCCGAATTTCGCCAAGCGCTTGCTGTATTACCTGCAGCGGACGCAGGCCGAACCGCACCTGAAACCACACCACCAGCAGCAATCCAACGCCCAGTACCGCCAAGGTGGTGGCTACCTGTACGGTGAAGGCATGCACATTGATTTTAATATCCGAGACGGGTCCGGCGACGATAAACTGAAGTGGCCGACCGGAGTCCGGAAAGGTGATGTTCTGCGTTAGAGCCCGCAAAGGCTCACCCTCCGGTCCGGATAGTTGGTGCACCTGAGGAAATCCACCAATAAAGGCTCCCTCTACCTGAAGGCTCTCCCTCCAGAGTGAATCGGAACGTGCCAGCGACACACCTGACCGCTGGATCTCCCAGTACCAGCCCGAATGAGGCCGATTGAAACGGGGATCGGAAGGACGCCAAGACATGCCGAAAACCCCTTCCGGTGTCAGTTCGCTGGCTGCCACCAACTCTTCGAGATGATCGTGCAGGAGAATTTCGAAGCGCTGCTCGATGTGACCTCGAAATAGAAAAATCAATAGCAATGCCGTAACCAGCAGCGTTGCCACGACCCAGGCTGACGAAGTCAGGACAAGTCGTAATGTCAGGGAATTACGCATCGTTTTCCGGTTTCGTTAGCTGGTAGCCCAAGCCTCTTCTGGTTCGGATCAGCTTGGCTCCCAGTTTATTGCGTAGACGATTGATCAGTACCTCTATCACGTTGGAGTCGCGGTCGAACTCCTGATCGTAAAGATGCTCGGTCAACTCGGTTTTGGAAACAACCTGCTCTTGATGTCGCATCAGGTGAGCCAATGTACGAAACTCGAGTGCCGTCAATTCGACGGGACGACCGGCCACGGTCAACCTCCCCGAGCCGATATCCAGTATGAGCGGTCCACACGCCAGCACCGGGCTGGAACGCCCGGAGGAGCGCCGAATCAGCGCCTCCACCCGGGCCAGCATCTCCTCCA
>JAGRGP010000144.1 GCA_020445415.1 Gammaproteobacteria bacterium
AGCCAGATCCGCATGGCATATTGGGCATTGAACACCTGGACCTCACCAACGCCATTCAAGCGGCTGATCGGGTCTTGTAGCTGGGTGGCCATGTAGTCGCCGAGGTCGCCGACATCGAGCAGCCCGTCTTCGGAGACCAAAGCCACCACCAATAGAAAGTTGCGTACCGATTTTGCGACCTTCATACCCTGTTGCTGGACTTCGGGCGGTAGTCGTGGAGTGGCTAGCTGCAACTTGTTCTGTACTTGCATTTGAGCCACATCTGGATCGGTTTCGTTGTCGAAGGTAAGGGTGATGGTGGCGTTGCCGTTTGACTCGCTGCTCGAGGTGATGTATCGCAATCCATCCAGGCCTTTCATCTGTTGCTCGATAACCTGAGTGACAGTATCTTCCAGCGCCTTGGCGGAGGCGCCGGGGTAGGTTGCGGTGATGCTGATCTGGGGAGACGCAATCGCTGGATACTGCGCAATTGGCAGGCCAGAAATGGCGAGTACGCCACCTAGCATGATAACGATCGCGATGACCCATGCGAACACCGGCCGATCGATAAAAAATTTGGCCATTCTCAGCTGCCTAGGCTTATGTTAGTGGGTTGTAACGGTGGATACCTCACCACCGGGATGGGACTGTTGAGCGACAACTACGCCTTTGGCCTTGGCTCCGGGCCGCACCTTCTGCATACCTTCGACAATTAGCCGCTCTCCGGCTTGCAGACCGGCCGTCACGAGCCATTGATTACCAATACTGCGGGACACCGTCAGTATTCGCAGTTCGGCCTCGCCGCTATCGTTTAGAATCAGTGCGGTAGCCTCGCCCTTAGTGTTGTGGCTAACGGCGCGCTGTGGCACCAGGATCGCGTTAGGGTTTACACCTTCGTTGATAATCGCACGTACATACATGCCGGGCAGCAGGGTTCCCTCCGGATTGGGGATAACCGCTCGCAACGTTACGCTACCGGTGCCTTCGGAGACGCTAAATTCGGAAAACTGCAGCCTTCCCGGATGGCGGTACGCTTGGCCGTCTTCGAGGGCCAGACGAACAGTGGCCCCGATTTCGTCGTCGGTTTGCAGCTGTCCGTTGGCAAGGGCGCGCCGTAAACGCAGTATTTCGGTGTACGATTGGCTCAGGTCAATATAGATCGGGTCGAGCTGTTGCACCGTTGCCAGGGCATCTGCTTGATTGGCGGTAACTAACGCCCCCGCGGTCACCGCCGAGCGGCCGATACGGCCGGAAATCGGCGAACGGATTTTAGTGTAATCCAGGTTGATCTTGGCGATATCCAACGCCGCTTTGCTCACCGCAACTACCGCATGTGCCTCGGCTAGGGCGGCATCCGCGACATCGTAGGCCTCCTGACTGATGGCTTTGCTGTGCAGTAGCTTTTGGTACCGCTTTACCTTTAATTGCGCGGTAGAAAGGCTGGCCTCGTCGCGTAGCAGAGCGGCCTGGGCGCTGTTGTACGCCGCCTCGAGCATGGCGGGATCGATTTGATAAAGGACTTCGCCGGCTTCGATTAGACTCCCTTCGGCAAACTGTCGGTCACGGATAATGCCGTTAACTTGGGGGCGGACTTCGGCAATCAGGTAGGGCGCGGCGCGCCCCGCGAGTTCCGTGGTAATTGTTATCGCTTGCGGTGCCACCCGTTGCACGCCAACTTCGGGGAGGGGCGGTGTGGCGGTTTGGTCACTTTCGCGGGATTCCGTGCAACCCTGTAGCAACACGAGGCTGAAGGTCAGTGGGATGCTGAATCTAAGCAGGCGTGTGGTGAAATGCATTATTTGTCTCGGACGCTTATCCTATGGTGCGCTGTTAGAGAAACTAGATTGAACGATCATTCTAGAATGATCGTTCAATCTAGTCTTTCGGTGTGCTAGAGTCAAGCATTAGAATTAAGGGTTATTCTGGTGAAATGGCGAAAGTTACCAGTCGGTTGCCCTGGATTGGATAACGCGCCGCCGGTCGCTGGTCGTTTAAGAGGCGAATGCAATGAGCAAATCTATCGAACCGACACGACTGAGTAAGTCGGAACTGCGTCACCGACAGGTTCTAAGTGCCGCCGCGGACTGTTTCCGCCGTTGCGGCTTTCACGGCGCCAGCATTGCTCAGATTTCCAAACAGGCTGGCATGAGCCCTGGGCATATTTACCATTTCTTTGAGAACAAGGAGGCGATCATTGCCGCTATCGTCGAGCAGCGAGTGAATCATGCACTGGAGCTGGTGGCGCGATTTGATGCCCAACCCGATGTGTTTGGGACCTTGATCGAGAATGTTGATCTAGGCATCAAAGAGAAAACCGATCCGGATTTCGTGGGGCTTTGGCTTGAGGTACTAGCAGAGGCCGCCCGCAATCCGAATGTCGCGCGCATCGTGTACGAGGCCGACAGCAAGCTGCGTCAGCGGATAAAATGGCTGGAGGCGCGGGCCCACGAATCACGTGGTGTTGATACTCAAGTGGATCCTGATGCCGCCACCGAGGTCATCATGGCGCTGTTCGAGGGTTTGGGGAATCGGATCGTGCAAAACCCACATATGGACATGACCGAAATAGAAAAGGTAATGCGAATCGCTTTACAGGGTATTCTCGAAGCCTGAGCGAGGATAGGGGAGGCGCATTGGCCGAGATCAGGCCCGTCCCAGTAAGAGAGCGAGAGATCAAATTAGTGAGTAGTGTTGAGATTTCTTGTTGTACACCGGTAGGGTGTTCATTATCTCAAAACCCGCAGAATGTCTGGCCCCCGTGTTCAATCCAGCCGTGGATCATCTTCTTGGTGGTATAGGCAGCCGAACAGTAACCTTGTTTATCTACGAGAATAAATCCGCCGCGGCCATTGACCTTGCGGGCGAGGTAAGCAATTCCCTCGCGGGCTGCGGCGGGTCCGTCCAATGTCTTGAACTCGATAAGATCAGACAGCGTCTTAGCCAGCGCGGTGCGCATAAAATCTTCCCCAAACCCCGTGCAAGAGACAGCGCAAGTGTCGTTGTCCGCGTAAACACCGGCACCTAGGATGGGCGAATCTCCGACTCTTCCGTAACGTTTGTTGACGATACCGCCGGTAGATGTGGCGGCTGCCAGATTTCCTTTTGAATCCCTCGCTACCGCGCCAACGGTACCGTACTTATCGCTGTTCATACGATCCAACAGTTCAACATCGTCGTGATCCAATCCCATGCGGTGGGTACGGTGAGCTTCTTCCCATTGGGCAACTCGGTCGGAGGTCAGGAAATAGTGGTCGGGTACAAAGTCGAAGTTCCAGTGGTCGGCAAACCGTTGGGCTCCCGATCCGATCAACATGACATGTTCGCTTTCGGCGAGTATCACCCTAGCCAGTTGTATGGGATTAGCGATATTGGTAATACCCGCAACCGCGCCTCCTTTGAGGCTGGCCCCACACATGATGGCGGCATCCATCTCGACCTTACCATCTTCATTGAGTACCGACCCGGCCCCCGCATTGAAGACAGGATCATCTTCCAGCAGGGAGGCGCATTGTTCCACTGTTTCGAGCGCACTCCCACCGGACTCCAGTATTCTTCGACCGTGCTCAAGTACACTGCGGATACCCTCGAGATAACGGACCGCTTCCTTGTCATTGTTGACGTTATCCAGGGCGCCCGCGCCACCATGAACCATCAGTGAGAATTTGTCACGATTGTCGATTTCTATATTCCATTGGATTAAAGGAGTCGGGTAAGTAATTCCCGCTCAAGTTCGTTTTGCTGAGCGCTTGTACCGGCGATCAGCACGCCCAACTTACCGACCAAAACCGTACCCCAGTTAACCAGAATAACGCCGGAACCGGTAGTGGGGTTGTATTCGATGCCACTCAAATCGATATCAGCCAATCTATCGTAGTGGCAGACAAAATCCTTTGCAATCCACTGGCTGATTAACAACCGGCGAGCGATTGCTGAGGGGTATGACGCACCGTTGTAACGTGGATTGCATTCAATCGCCACGAAACGGGGACCTCCCGAGTTCTCGACTACCGCCACGTCGAAGGCAAAGATGCCGCGCATCCCCTTCTTCCACATCCATATCGCCATGGGTTCCACCGCATCCCAAGGAGCGTACTTCGCCGGATGGCGATTACCTTGATGGGTAAACCCTTTCAATACCTGCTCCGTGGCAAGCAGCCGCCCAACCGCTTGTTCCGAGGCTTCGTACTGCAGATTGAGGAAGATGTTGGTGTCAATCTCTTCTTGCACTTGCAAAGGGACATCCTCGTCAAAGTATGCGAGTGCTTGTATCAATTCCGATTGGTTTGCACAGCGGTGTATACCCTTTCCAGCAACCGACACCGCGGGTTTGAGGTAACAGGGGTAGGGGAAGTACTCGATACCGGCAAACCACTGCTTACCATGGAAGCAGCGGGTTTGAGGAATATCTAAGCGCAGGTGGGTTGCCAGGGCAACGAAATTATTTTTGTCGTTGACGTGGGTTACCACGCGTTCCCAGGCGAGGTGGGTACGTGCCCGGTTCTCCGCGGGCCCGAAGAAAAATAACGATTCTTCGAGGTCGGGGTATTCCTTTAGCTGGGCAGGTGAAACATCCCAGATCACATGCTGGGAATGGGGTAACCCTATCCGCTCATAGTGGCTCACTATTGCCGGCCATTCCCGTTTCAGAAATGGATGAATCTGAATGAAATCGTCGGGCTGGGTCATACCCAGGGCCCGTCCAGAATAGAGGTGATTTCCGGCAACATCCTCATGGGTGCAGGACAGAATATCGTGGTTGAATATTCGCCTGCCGGTGTGTTGGTCGTGTAGCTGATGTACTGGCATAACGCGTCCCTGACCGTTGTGGATATGCCGTACTCTCTGCAGATCTCGTGCCATCGGTAACACTCTAATAAAAACAATTAGATAAGAGGACTGACCGCCCTATGCAATCCAGTAAGCGCACTATCCATGGGCGCTGACATTCCATGATACGCACCAGATTTGCTCACGAAACTACGCCACGGCATCAAGCAACTGCCGCAGGTGCAAGGCAGCCGGGAATAGATTCGGCGCGAGAAATGACCGGTTGCGAGTGGGTGACGGAAGATCGCCTTATCGAATCATTGTTGCAGAGCGTGCCGCACATAGAAAACTGCCAATTTTTCTCAAAATGAATTTGCCAAGTGGTGCGCCGTACGGCATCACACCGGGATAGCGCCGGACGTCAATCTCCTTGGTGAAGCGCAACCTGATGATGCGCCGAAGTCCCGGCTCACCTCCAGCGTTGTGGGTGGATCCAAGGTTAGGGAGTGATGCGCGTTCTCGCGGCAACTTCTGGTAAACGTATAGACAATAGTGCCGCTGCCAGTACCAGCCCGGTCGACCACCATAGACAGCCCTCCAGCCCGTGCACCTGGTAGGCCCAACCCGACAATACCGTGCCCGCAAGACGGCCACCGGCATTTGCCATGTAGTAAAACCCGACATTCATTGATACCTTGTCGAAATCCGAGTAAGCAAGGATCAAATAGGAATGGACTGCCGAGTTGATTGCGAACACAACCCCAAACAGGACCAATCCGCTGATCAAAACCATGGCCGGGTCCCAGCCTCGCCCCAACGCCAAGGCGATTCCTGCGGGAAACAACGCCAGTAGAAACGCCCACAGCCTGGCAGTTCCGCCACCGGGTCCGCGGCCCTGGTGTTGCTGACGTAAAAGTCTGGGAGCGAAGGCTTGCACCAATCCGTAGCCGATTACCCAGAGCGCGAGAAATCCACCCACTTGGGTATGACTCCAACCCAGGACCCCGGATAGAAAAACCGGGAGACCCACTACGAACCATACATCCCGTGAGCCAAACAAGAAGAAACGCGCTGCCGACAACCAGTTGACTTCAGGCCGGTTG
Source organism: Gammaproteobacteria bacterium (assembly GCA_020445415.1). Lineage (GTDB taxonomy): Bacteria > Pseudomonadota > Gammaproteobacteria > Chromatiales > Chromatiaceae > HKST-UBA178. Next base: position 5,850 of record JAGRGP010000144.1, read on the forward strand.
GAAAATACCTGGGAGAATTTCGGTTTCGATTTCATTTTGCCGACGCCCGAGGGCAGCATGACGGCAGTGACAACAAGAACAGCAAACAACATACCTGCCAGTACCACCAGGGCACCACGAAATCCAATCCATTGCAGCAGGGCCGCACCCGCAAAAAAACCTGCGCCCTTGAGGGCGTTCTTTGAGCCCGTCAGCATGGCGACATACTTGAATAACTTGGATTCACCGCCAGTGCCGGTAAGCATTTTGACACTCGCCTTGGCGGACATTTTGTTGAGATCTTTGGCGATACCCGACAGTGCCTGGGCGACCATCACGAAGGGAACCGATAGCCAGGTATCCGGAACTGTTAGCATGAGCAGCGCAACGACCTGCATTCCCATGCCAATGTGCATGGTCAGGTTCAATCCGATACGCGCTCCCAGCCAGCCACCAACGAGATTGGTGACGATGCCGAAAAACTCGTAAAAGAGAAACAGCATCGCCACTTCGAAGGGAGAATACCCGAGTAAATGGAAATACAATACCACCAGCATCCGGATCGCGCCGTCGGTAACGGTGAATGCCCAGTAGCCCCCCGTGACGACCAGATAGTTGCGGATCGTGTTTTCCATGGTCAGAGGTTTTGCGCAACCTTTCCGATGATGTCCATCATCCGGTTTACATATCCCCACTCGTTGTCATACCAGGCATAGATTTTTACCTGTGTTCCATCGATCACCATGGTGGAGAGTGCGTCGACGATGGATGAGCGTGGATCGTTCATGTAGTCCACGGAAACCAAGGGCCGTTCTTCGTAGCCAAGTATGCCCTTTAACTCACCTCGGGCGGCGTCTTTGAAATAGTCATTGACCTCATCCGCCGTCACTGTTCGTGCCGCCTCAAATACAAAATCGGTTAGCGACGCATTGAGCAGCGGAATGCGGACCGCATGGCCGTTGAGCTTTCCGGTAAGCTCGGGAAATATTTTGGTGATGGCTTTGGCAGATCCCGTGGTTGTGGGGATGAGCGATTGGCCGCAGGCGCGAGCCCGGCGTAGATCTTTGTGTCCTTTGTCGACGATGGTTTGGGTATTGGTGATGTCGTGAATGGTGGTCATACAACCATGAACGATACCGATTCGCTCATGCACCACCTTAACCACGGGAGCCAAACAATTGGTGGTACAGGAGGCGGCGGTGACGAGATGATGCTGGGCCGGATCATATAGATGATCGTTGACGCCATAGACAATGTTGAGCGCGCCCTCGGTTGGCGCGGCCACAACTACTTTTTTTACACCCTGGTCAAAATAGGCCTGCAGCGTCTCGGGATTCTTGTGGTGCGTGCCGGTGGCTTCGATCACGATGTCGCAGCCCGACCAGTCGGTCTTGCCAATCGCTGGGTTGCGGCTGTAAGTGATTTGCTGGCCACCGACCACCATGGCCTCGTCATCCGCCTCGCAATCCACTGCCCAGATGCCGTGCACGGAATCAAATTTCAACAGATGGGCCGAGCCCCTGGCATCCGCCGCGATCTCGTTCACATGCACGACCGCAATACCCTTTCTCCCCCAACCGGCACGGAGTCCTAGGCGACCCATGCGACCGAAGCCGTTGATACCTATGCGAACTGTCATTTGTTTGTTCTCCTTGTTCAAAAAAACCCCAGCTTCATGCCCGCCAGGTAGATTTCCTCCCGATGACTATGCCACCGTATGTACGGTCGGGAGGGGTATCCCACTCTACCCGAGGCAGCATTGGACTGCCCGTTGTTAGGCGCGGGGTAATGTTGGGCGTTACGGGTGATTTACGGCTCCCCCCATTCAGGCGCATCGTGAGGCGCCCGGCCGATTTGGCATGGTCTTCAGGGTATCCGGGTCCTGCGCGAAAGGCATGATCGTTTGCACCCCTCTGGCCGTTTCGTGGAGTATCCTGTTCACCCAGGACGGGAGCTCCGGATTGATCCGATAGTAGATCCACAGCCCTTCACGCCGGTCCAGTACCAACCCGGCTTCACGCAGATGACTCAGGTGTCGAGACATGTGCGGCTGGGAGGCACCGACGGTATAGGTGAGTTCGCACACACATAGCTCCTTATGGGCAAGCATCAGCAACAAGCAGCGCAGGCGGCTGTCGTGGGCAAGCGCGGTAAAAAGAGTTGCCGGTAACATTTCCATGGGGCGGAATATATTACGGACCAAATATTCGGTCAAACGTATATATCGGCCGATTGTTACTGCTGGCCGGAGGACGCGTTTCACCAATAAACCTTATCAACGGGTTATGGGCAATCCGGCCACGCTGATATGTACCCAACTTGTATCTCCGCTTTTTTGTGCGTAACTAGTGATTGGGACTGCGCGTTGGTGATCAGTCGGCATCGCACCGAAACACAAACCCCACACGGGGTTTCCGTGCCCGATGCCTCTCTGGGGATTATTTTGGGAGGGTTTTTCCCGCCCTCGAATTCCGGGTGTCTGATAATCGACAGCATTACCACGGGAAGCGGAAAAACGGATGCCCTGGATATCCCGAGTAAAGCGTTTGAGCTAGCCCAAAAGGCCGGGTTGCCGACCCGCTATTGGCATGGCGGTGATACCGAACCATTTTCTCAGGGTGGCGCCTGAAACTGCGGTAGAATGGGGCATTGAGTTATATCCAGATGCCAAGGAGCGTCCATGACTCAGCAAAGAAACGTATTTGGAGAGCCGTTGCAGCAATGTTCTTCCCGGCCATTGACTGGCTTCACTCGCAGTGGCAGTTGCGAGACCGAAGCCCGGGACTTTGGATCACACACGGTATGCGTCCAGGTAACTCGGGAATTCCTTGAATTCAGCAAAGCCCGGGGCAATGATTTAACTACCCCCGTCCCCGAGTACGATTTCCCCGGTCTGAAGAGTGGCGACCGTTGGTGTCTTTGTGCCGCCCGTTGGCAAGAAGCGTTGGAGGCGGGGTGCGCGCCCCGGGTGGTAATGCAGGCGACTCACGAAAAGGCCACCGAAATCGTCACACTCCAGGCCTTGCGGCAGCATTCTATCGATGTCTGTTGAACAGGACTGCCCAGAGGGCGATTGGCAAACCCTGTTCCCAGAGCTTGCCGGGGGTGACGAAAACAGTCGCGCGGTGATGGGTGGAGCCAGACGGGTAGTGTTGCCGGCCGGCCAGCAGGTGTTTCACGCCGGTGGCGCTTGTGAGCATTACCTGTTGATACTCTCCGGTAGTGTGCGGGTACAGGTAATTGGGGAGGGCGGGCGGGAAGTGCTGTTATATCGTGTACTTCCTGGACAATCGTGCGTGCTCACAACCTGTTGTATGTTGTCGGGCGAGGGGTACCCGGCGGAGGGTTTCACTGAGATTCCAGTCACCGCGCTGGTTATCCTAAAGCCAGCGTTCGATCGGGCCATGGAAAGCTCACATACTTTTCGCCGGTTTGTCTTTGCCAATCTGGGTTTGCGGATTGCCGAGGTTATCACGCGCCTGGAGGAGCTCAACTTCAGGCCGGTGGAACGGCGGATAGCGACTTGGCTTTACACCAACCGTAAGGCAACGAAGCCGTTGCAGGTTACCCATCATCAGCTTGCCATAGAGGTTGGTACGGCTCGGGAGGTGGTTTCCCGCCATCTCAAACGCTTTGAATCATTGGGCATGGTACGCCTGAGCCGCGCCACGGTAGAGGTGACCAACCCGGAGAAGTTGCGCCGCTTCATTGACCCCTAAGCGTGATTTAGTCACTGAAAGCGGGTATCGGTAAGTGCATTCTTCGTCTTATCAGCACCGGCATGTTGTGCTGCCAACCTTATCCAGCGGAGATTACTCATTATGAAAAGCAATACTGGTACCCTTGACCGCAGTCTGCGCGTCGGCGCGGGGCTTATCCTTATGGTGCTCGCTGCGACCGGAATCCTGGGCTCCTGGGCGTGGATTGGCGCGGTACCTTTGGTCACGGGACTGATTGGCTGGTGTCCAGCTTACACCCTGTTCGGTATTAATACCTGTAAGTCTGTTTAAAACGTCCCGTAGGCACCCGGCAATCTCTTATCTGGCCGGGTGCCAGTTCGTCTGGAGCCAAGGGTAACCGGTCGGTCCCGGGGATTTAGTGGGTGGCCAAATTTGCCGCTCCCCGCTAGTCGGCAATCCCGATCCCAATAAAACGGATATCGCCCAAAGTCCTGATCGAAAATTGGTTGACGGGCTCAAACTTCCAACGTAAATTCACCCACAGGCCCGTCGCATGCATCTCCTGCCTACATCAGGTTTACGAAAAGTGGCTTAAAAGGATTCGCAGTCCTGCGAATCTAGTGGTACTCCGAAAACATCGTTATTCTGGGCGAGGCATAGGGTCTCTTCCACCTACCCGTTGGAGTATGTCGAAAAATGCATAAGTATCTTGTTCGGACGCTGTGCGCGGCGGCATTATTGCTGCTTGGGTGTTACGTGCAGGCGGCTCCCATAGTCATCAAATTTTCCCACGTCGTGACGGATAACACGCCCAAGGGCAAGGGTGCGATTCTCTTCAAGAAGCTCGTGGAAGAGCGGCTGAGCGGTAAGGTCGAGGTACAGGTCTTTCCGAGTTCTCAACTGTTTGGCGATGCGGATGAAATAATCGCCTTGCTCAAGAACGACACCCAAATTATTGCGCCGGCCCTTTCCAAGTTCTCCAAATTTACCGATGTGTTACAACTGTATGATTTGCCTTTCCTATTCAATGATTTGGACGCCGTGGCCTGTTTTCAGAATTCACCACTTGGTAAAGAAATGCTGGATTCGATGAGCAAGAAGGGGATCAAAGGTCTGGCCTACTGGCACAATGGGATGAAACAATTGTCCGGTCCTAAACCACTCCGTGTGCCTGCCGATGCCTCCGGGCTGAAATTCCGAATCATGAGCTCCGATGTGTTGCAAGCGCAGTTTCAGGCGGTCGATGCCAATCCCCAGAAACTGGCGTTTTCGGAGGTATACCTGGCACTCCAAACCGGTCAGATAGATGGGCAGGAGAACACCTGGTCCAACATCTATTCCCAGAAGTTCTTTGAGGTCCAGCCGTTTTTCGTCGAATCTAATCATGGCCTGTTGGACTACATGCTGGTGACCAGCAACCGTTTCTGGAAAAGCCTTCCGGATGATGTGCGCACCGAGTTGGAACAGATCATCGATGAGGTGACCGTCGAGGTGAATAAATTGGCTTCCCAAGAGAACGAAGACGCCAAGCAGTTGATCGTCGACTCGGGAAAGACCCAGATCCTCCAGCTTTCATCCGAGGAAAAGACCCAATGGCGTGCGGCGATGAAGCCAGTATGGGAACAGTTCAAGGGTGATATCGGAGCCAACTATGTGGACGCGGCGGCGGCCTGTAGCCGTTGACGTTGAGAAGTGGGGTGAGTGCGGCCGTATTGGCATGGCATTCACCCTGCTTGGCATACTCGGGTAGGGGATCCGAGTGCGCGCACACAGGGGAGCAGGGGACCATCCCTGGACCGCTGCTTTCCCCTAGGAAATCCTCGGGGTTAGTCCCGGGGCGTTGATCCGCGGTCTTGTTTAGCGGGGCGAGTTGGCTCGAGGGTAATGCCGTCGGCCTGTCGGGGCGCCTGCCTTTGCTCGCGGTTATTTATGCCGATGTCTATTTCGTTTCGGCAATGTTTCGTGGGGATAATGCCATGATTGGTAACCTCATCAATCGGCTCGAAGAGGTGCTGGTGGCGCTGCTTCTCGCGGCGATGACCATAGTGACTTTTACCCAGGTGGTGTTGCGCTACGTGTTCAATGCGGGCTTTGTATGGGCACTCGAACTCACCATATTCCTGTTCGCCTGGTTGGTCCTGTTGGGCATGTCGTACGGTGTCCGCGTCGGTGCGCACATCGGGGTTGACCTGGTGGTCAAGACGCTCTCGCCGCCAGTAGCCAAGGTGGTTGGATTGGCGGCAATCGCATTGTGTATGTTCTACGCCGCAACAATGGCGGTAGGTGGCTACCAGGATGTCGATCTATTGCTTCTGATTGGAATCGAGGCGGAAGATCTGCCGATTCCGCTCTGGATCCCCAAATTGATATTGCCTCTGGGGTTCATATTGTTGTTTATACGCTTCGCGCAAGCTGGCTGGAGGCTACTGACCGGCAAGGATACCGGGATTCATCTCGCTGACGAGGCTGACGAGGCGATTGAAAGCCTCAAAGAAAAGCACGACACCAATTCTACGGGACAGCAGGAATCAGCCCGATGACACCCTGTCAGGAGACTGGATCATGAGCGCCGCCATACTCTTTGTCTTGCTGTTCCTGTTTATGCTGATGGGGATACCCATCGCGGTTTCCCTGGGACTTTCCAGCGTAATCACCATTCTACTTTTCGCAGACGATTCATTGGCATCGCTGGCCGATAAAGTATTCCACACTATGCATCACTCCACGCTTATGGCGATTCCCTTTTTCGTACTGGCTTCGGCGTTTCTGACTACCGGCGGCGTGGCCAGGCGCATGATCCGCTTTGCCGTGGATGCGGTGGGCTGGCTGCGGGGCGGGCTGGGCATGGCTTCGGTACTGGCCTGTATGCTGTTTGCGGCGGTCTCCGGTTCTTCTCCGGCCACCGTGGTCGCCATTGGTTCAATCGTCATCGTCGGGATGGTCAAACAAGGCTACCCCCAGCCCTTCGCCGCCGGGCTGATCTGCAATGCCGGGACGCTGGGCATCCTCATCCCACCCTCGATCGTAATGGTGGTCTACGCGGCAGCAACCGAGGTTTCGGTCGGCAGGATGTTCATGGCGGGGGTGTTGCCCGGTTTGTTGATGGGTTTGTTTCTGATGGTCGCAATCTATGTCGCCGCCCGCCGGCGCAATCTACCCGCGGAAAAGTTTGCGGGTTGGGGCGAACTGACCCAGTCAGCGTTGAGCGCTTCTGGCGGACTGTTTCTTATCGTGATCATCATGGGAGGAATCTATGGGGGGATATTCACCCCCACGGAGGCCGCCGCAGTTTCCGCGGTATATGCGGCCTTTATCGCCATTTTCGTTTACCGGGACATTAAGATTACCGATGTGCCCAAGGTGTTGGTGGATGCCGCCAAGGTTACCACCATGCTGATGTTTATTATCGCCAATGCGTTTTTATTTGCTCACGTTTTGACCACGGAGCGAATTCCCCAATTGATTGCCGAAACCATCGTCGGCTGGGGGCTGGCCCCCTGGGCCTTTCTGATCGTGGTCAACCTGCTTTTGCTGGTAGCGGGAAACTTCATGGAGCCTTCCGCGATTCTGCTTATCATGGCTCCGATTCTGTTTCCGATCGCCATGCAACTGGGTATAGATCCTATTCATCTTGGGATCATTATGGTGGTGAACATGGAGATCGGTATGATCACGCCGCCGGTCGGCCTCAATCTGTTCGTCACCTCTGGGGTGACCGGCATGCCGCTAACCGACGTGATCCGAGCGGCCATCCCCTGGCTTGCTATTCTATTGGTCTTCCTGATGGTGATTACCTATATACCGGTAATATCCACGTTTTTACCCAATCTGTTCTTTGGGCCGGAAATGGTGCGGCATTAGCGCGGCAAGCCAAGTATTGCCCAGGGCAAGGAGCGTTCCCGGTGCACAGCGCAGGTCAGCTGCCCCGGGTTATTCCAGCGACAACAGCTTGAGCAGCTCATACATACCTCCCACCTCCTCCTGGTAAGGGCGACCCGGAACGGTGCTGTGCTGTCCCCGGTTCATCCACACCACGTTGACTCCCGCGGCTTGAGCACCGGCCAGATCGGTGTCCGGTTCGTCACCCACATGGAGCATGGCAGACCGCTCAACACCTGCCCGGCGGCAGGCCTCTAGGAAGATGCGGGGATGGGGCTTGGCTACTCCGACGTCCTCGGCGCTCAACGAAAAATGAAACAGCGGCCCGATGGTCAAGCGACGAACGTCGGCATTGCCGTTGGTCAGTGCTCCGATAAGCAGGCCCGCTACTCGTAGGCGTTCCAGGGCGGGCGCCACGTCCGGGTAGGGGTCAATCGCATGCCGGGCCTCGAGAAAACAGGCAAAGGCCGGTTCCACCAACTCCTCACCGTAGCCTACAGAGGCGGCGGCCAGTCGCAGCGACTCCTTGCGCAAGGCGGTCATATGGTAGCGCAGATCCGGCCTACCTGCCGCGAGTTCCTGCCGCTGGCGGCGCAGGTCCTCCACCGAATAATGCCGGGTAAGTCGCGGGTAGTGATGGGACAACCAGTCGTGGAGCCGTAACTCGGCGGCGACCAGGATTGGCCGGCTGTCCCAAAGCGTATCATCCAGGTCGAAGGTGATGAGTCGAATACGGGAAACGGGGATTGCCACAAGACCTATCCGGTTGAGGCGGCATGGATCTGAGTGCCCGCCACCCGCGCCGGTCCCGCCGGCAGTCCGTCAACTGGCTTTGAGGTAGTCCGCATAGTCCCGCTTTACCGCCGTCACGCACCGCTCGACAAGGCGCTCACCGTGTTCCGGTCGGGCCAGCGATGAGTCGGATTGCATGCGCCCGTCGGGAAAACAGTTTCGAAAATCCACGGCATCGGTCGGAAACCGGTGGTAGGGCGTAAGTTCTCCGAGTTCCGCCTGCTTGATGTGATCGGGATAGGCAAATTGGGTTACCGAAACCTCCGAGGGCGTGGCATGGTGCCCCTCCTTGTCAGCGTACAGTTCACGAGCGAGTTCCGCCACTTCCGGCAGGTCGTACCAGTTGGTCAGTTTGCAGCGGATATCCCGGGATTCGGGGTTCGCCAGAAAGCTCTGTCCGGCGTAGATCTCCGCAAAGGCGGACTGCACGGTGGCGATGTTTCCGCCGTGGCCGTTGAGAAAGTAGAATCTCCGGAAGCCGTTACGGCTGAGCGAGCCCACATAGTCCTTGAGCAGGGCGATCAGGGTGCTGGGCCGCAGGCTGATAGTGCCCGGAAAGGCCAGGTGATGCTGGGCCATGCCCAGGCTGATGGTGGGCCCGACCAGCACCCCTTCCTCCCGCCCCACTCGCTCGGCGATCACCCCGGGGCAGATGCAGTCGGTGCCAATAAGCCCCATCGGCCCGTGTTGTTCGGTCGAACCGATAGGTACGATGATTCCTTGGGAGGTCTTCAGGTAGTCCTCCACTTCCATCCAGGTGAGCAGATGCAGCTGCATGTCGGTTCTCCCGCTTGTCGATTTGGGATGAGAGTATACCCGGTTCGCTGGAGCAGCGGCGATGGGCACCGGTTGCCGCTATAATGGCATGCTGGGATCATCGCCGGTAGCTGGGCACCGGAATCTACCGGAGGAGGGGGTTGCATGAGCACGGCCGACCAGGGTGAAGCGCAGCGGGACGAGTGGCCGATCCGGCCGCTGATTGAGGTCCGGCACTTTTACTGGGAAGGGGGGTTGATGGTTTTTACCGCGCGCTATCATCTGAGCCGCGGGAGCTGTTGCGGTTCTGGTTGCCGCCACTGCCCTTACGATCACGAGAATGTGGCAAAATCCGGCGGTGCGGGTCCATCGGATAACGGCAGGTAGCAGATGCCAGGCAGACCTGAAGCATCGGGGCTGATCCGCCGGCCCTGGTTTTTGTTGCCCAAGGGATGGGGCTGTGCCCCGCATGGGTGGTGCTGCGGCAACGATGGGTCCCTCGCGCCGTCAGCGGAGCACGTTTATGCACAGCTTTTTGAGTGATGACGGAGAGCGTCTGTTCGTGGCGGTGGCCGGGAGTGGTCCTCCGCTGATAATGCTCCATGAATGGGCGGCGGACCACAGCGTCTGGCAGCCGCTGGTAGAACGGTTGAGCGCTCGGTTCAAGGTGTATTACTGGGATGCCCGCGGTCATGGCGGCCATCCCTGCCAAGGCCGCGAGCCGCCTACTATTCAACGTATGGGGCGAGACCTGGCGTTGATGATCGATCACTTCGGATTGGGGCGACCGGCGGTGGTGGGTCATTCCATGGGGGCATTGACGACCTGGGAATTTGCCCAACAGTTTGGCAGCGGCGGGATTGGTAGGCTCTGTATCATCGATCAGTCTCCCCGGCTGATGACCGGCGAGGGCTGGGATCTGGGCATCTACGGTGATTTCTCCGCCGACCATAGCCGGGAATTTTCCCACCACCTGAGGCGTGACTTTGCCGAAACGGTGTTGCAGTTGATTGCCCATGGCCGCAACCTTCGGGCGCGTCGATTGTACGAGCAAAACTCCTTGGGTTTCCAACGGCTGCGGGAAAAGCTGACAAGGTTAGACCCGGTGCCGCTGATTACCTGCTGGGAGAGCCTGGTCGTTAGGGATTACCGCGCGCTGCAGGCAAGTATCCGGATCCCTGTACTGCTCATCTTTGGCGCCGAAAGCAACTATTATGGGACCCGGACCGGAGAGTATCTGCGCGACCTGTTATTCGATGCCCGTTTGCGAGTTTATGAAGCGGCCGACCACTCTCCCTACCTGGCCCAGCGAGATCGATTCGTGGCCGATCTGACGGCCTTTCTGGACGAATAAGCGGTACAGACCACGTCCCCCCGCCTTATTCCCGGTCCCGGGATAACGCTAAGACAGCTTGGCGTCGCAAGCCTTGATGGGGCGATGCCGTAAGGTTCCGCAGGCCACCAGGACAAAGTCGCGACCGCCATGAGAGCTTTTGCGGTAGCGCGTCGACCGGGGATCAGGGGTCTAGCGATTCCCGGGATAGGCAGGTAAGCAACTTGCGCAACAGTAGGCTTGATACGTTCTTCCAGAGCTGAATCTGGGTGCTCTTGTCCAGTTTTCCCAACCCCTCGCGGGTCACTTCTATCAACTCGACATCGTCTTCCGCGATCATGGTGACAGAACGCGGCGTACCGGGACTTACCAACCCTTGGATGCCGGTCACCGAGCCCTCATGATAGATCATATGGCGAAAGGGTGTGCGCAGACTTAGCCGCCTTACGGTCAGGTTCCCTGACTGAATCAGCCAACAACATCTGGCGTCTTCGCCCCGTTGGTAGAGGACATCGCCGGGTTTCAGGGTCAGGATCCCGGGCTTTAGGTGTGCTACTACCTGTTCCAATTGTTTCTTGCTGAACTCTTTGAACAGCGGAGATTTCTTGAGTGTCTTTATGAGATTTTTCGGCATCTTGGTGTGCTCCGTCCGTCGTTTGCCGGTGACGATCCCGCCCCCGTGAATTTCAAACTCGTCCAGAATACCCAATAATAGGCGATCTGAGTACCGGTAAGCCCCACAGGAGACGCGATGATCCGTGTTGGCACACAGCCTGCTGGCTACGAGTTACTTAGGAATCTGCTGCTGGCATTCCTGATGTGGGCGCATGGCAGCGCCTGTGCCCAGGACGTTCTGCGCATTCTAACCTGGCCCGGGTATGCCGACCCGGATCTGGTGAAGCGCTTCGAGCAGCGGCACGAGGTTGAGGTGCAGATCAGTTACATTGCCAGTGATGATGACCTGTGGCAGCGGCTGCATGTCAACGGTGGGGCGGATTTCGATCTGTTCGCGGTTAATACCGCGGAACTCCAGCGCTACATTAAAGCGGGTTTGAGCGTTCCGATCGATCTGCAAAACATCCCCAACCGGGCTCATCAACTACCGCGCTTCAAGGGCTTGGCATCCGTCCCCGGCATCGTTCACGGTGGCCGGGCGTACGCTGTGCCTTATACATACTCTGAAATGGGCCTGATCTATGATCGTGCTAAGGTCGATACGCCGCCAACGTCGATGGCGGCAATGTGGGATCCTCGCTACCGGGGACGCGTGTTGGCGTTTGATACCAGTAATCATAACTTTACTGTTGCCGGGTTGTTGCTCGGCGCCGGAAACCCGTTTCAACTGACTCCCTTGGAGATGGGTAAAGCGGTACTGGAGTTGGTGCGGTTGCGGCGCAACGTCTTGACCCTTTACAAGTCCCCCGAGCAAGCGGTCGAATTGTACCGTGAGAATGACGTCGCCCTGATCTTCGGAAACTACGGCGCGCAACAGGTTCTGCAGCTTCGGCAGCAGGGGGCTGACGTGGGGTATGTAATCCCGGAAGAGGGGGCGTTGGCCTGGTTGGATTGCTGGGTACTGTCGGTTGGCGTGGTAAACAAACGGCTGGCGGAACTCTGGATTAACTACACGTTGGAACCTCAGGTAAGTGGCCAGCTGACCAAACGGCATGGTTTGGCCAACACGCTCTCGGCGGCGCCCGGTCTGGAACAGGCAGACAAGATAATTTGGCTGCAGCCCCTGGAGGATTTCGCCAAGCGGACGGAGCTCTGGAGCCGCATCCGTTCCGGTGACCTGATGCACGAGTTTTGAGTTACGGA
>JAGRGP010000145.1 GCA_020445415.1 Gammaproteobacteria bacterium
AGCCGGCAGTGAAGGTGTGGCAGGTATCGATGCAGACTCCGATCCGGGACTTGTCCTCCACCGCCTCGATAATCGCTGCGAGGTGTTCAAACCGGTATCCCAGGTTACTGCCCTGCCCGGCGGTATTTTCGATTACTGCCGTCACTCCTTGGGTTTGGTCGAGGGTCCGGTTGATTGAGTCGGCAACGATGCACAGGCTCTGTTCCTCGCTACCTCGGTGTAGGTAGCTTCCGGGATGAAAGTTCAGGAGTTCCAGCCCAAGCTGCGCGCAGCGTTTCATCTCATCGAGAAACGCCTCCCGAGATTTCTCCAGCGCCGCCTTGTCCGGGTGCCCAAGGTTTATCAGATAACTGTCGTGGGGCAGGACATGGCTCGGGGCGATGTTCACGCTAGCCAGGTTGAGCCGGAATGCCGCGATGCTGTCCGCGGTCAGTGGTTTGGAATGCCACTGACGTTGATTGCGGGTAAACAGGCCGAAGGCCCGAGCGCCGATCTTCTGTGCGTTCAAGGGCGCGTTCTCCACGCCGCCGCTGGCACTGACATGGGCACCGACTCGTTTCATGGTGAATACCTCCTTCCGGGATTCTACCGCAGACCGTTAGCATATAATGAGGGCAAGCATGGCAGCCTGGCTTCGAAATGCCGGCGGACGACAAAGGGGTGATACATGGATTTTCAGCGCAGGTTCGGTGGGATCGCCCGTCTCTACGGTGACGAGGCATTGCAACGATTCGTTGCCGCCCATGTCTGTTTGATTGGCATTGGAGGGGTGGGTTCCTGGGCTGCCGAGGCGTTAGCCCGAAGCGGGGTGGGAGCGATTACACTGGTGGATCTGGATAATCTCGCCGAGTCCAATATCAACCGCCAAGTCCATGCCATGGAAAGTCAACTGGGTAGAGCCAAGGTCGAGGCCATGGCCGAACGTATCCGGGAGATCAATCCTGCCTGTCGTATTACCCGGGTGGAGGACTTTGCCGAGCCCGGTAATCTTGATCTACTGATACACGAAGGGTTCGACCATGTTTTGGACTGCATCGATAGTTACCGTGTCAAGGCGGCCTTGATCGCCCATTGTCGGAGACGCAAGATACCGGTCGTTACTGCTGGCGGCGCCGGTGGCCGGGTAGACCCGCTGAAGATACGGATGGGGGATCTAAGCCGCACCGAGCACGACCCGCTGCTCGCCAAAACCCGCAAACTGCTACGCCAGGACTACGGTTTCAGCCGTAACACCAAGCGGCGTTTTGGCGTACCCTGCGTCTATTCTTGGGAGCAGGCACGTCCCCCCGTTAGTCCGGAGATTGCCTGTAGTTCCAAAGTTGAGGGTATGACGGGGTTGAATTGTGCTGGATACGGCTCATCCGTGGCGGTAACCGCCAGCTTCGGGCTGGCCGCCGCCGCCTATGTGATGAGCCGGCTGGCAGTCACCGGCTTAACCTCTCCTGCCATAGACGAAACGGCCTCGCCTCCGGTTCCCGTAGAATAGGCCGCGGCCACAACGGATGGGAGACTCAGTTTAAACCGCACATACCGCCGGGGCAGCAGCTACCGGTGGTCGCGCATGGCGGCTCGGCGGCCCCGCTGCCGGTGGAACCGATAATGGCTCCCCCAGTAATCAAGCGCCGCACCGGGGCATCGCAAGGGGTGTCGCCGGGGTCTGCGGAGGCCCGGTCGCAGAGTTCTCCCCAATTGCTGATATTCTCACTCATCTTATGGCTGACCTCGATCTTACGGTCGTTGGCTTCGCAATAGTAGTCGTATGTCGGCATGGAACTCTCCTGATTCAATGATCGTCGATGGCCGAATTATTGTGGCTCACACAGATGCTTGCAAGCTTACTCGTAAGCACTGGGTACCATGCACATGAACACCAGGGGCTGCTCTCCCGTATTTCGGTATTGATGGAGTTCGCCGGGCATGACGAGTAGATAGTCACCCTTTTTAACCATCCGGGGTTTGTTGCCGTCCAGAACTTCACCCTCACCCTCGAGAATGTAGTTAAGGTGTTCGCTCTCATGACTGTGGTGGGGCGTATGCCCCCCGGGCTCGAGCGTGAAGACTCGGATCGAGAAGTGCGGCGCGCCGTCGCGCTGGCCAATCGGGACTTGCTTGGTGGCGCCGGCCACACCTTCCATATCGATGGGCATGCTGGCACATTGGTCCAATCGGGTGATCTTCATGTTTGGTCTCCTGTGAGGCGGGTTCGTCCGGCGTTGATGGCCGGTGCCCGGTCATCAACTTACCTATAGTTTGGTGATCTTTTCGATCTGCTCCTCAAGTTTCAGGCGCGCGGATCGCTGAGCGGTGAGCTTCTCCTGCTCTTTTCTCACGACCTTCTCCGGAGCCTTCTCCACGAAGTGGGGGTTGGCGAGTTTCTTTTCCAGCCGCTCCACCTCCCCGCTGATCTTCTCGGTTTCCTTGCGCAGCCGAGATAACTCGGCCTCCTTGTCGATCAGGCCTGCCATCGGGATCAAAACCTTCATCTCTCCCACCAAGGCGGTAGCAGCATCGGGAGCGGGCTGGTCGCCCGCCAATACCTCGACCGACGCGAGCCTTGCCAAGGCATCCAAATAGTGGCGGTTTTCACCGAGTAGGCGCAAGTCTCGCTCCGAGGCGTGTTGTAGCAGCACCGGTAATGGCTTTCCGGGAGGAATATTCATCTCGCCTTTGATGCGCCGCACTCCCAGAGTGAAGTTCATAACCCACTCCATTTCGTCTACCGCCGCTTGGTCGATCCAGTTTGCGTCAACCCGTGGGTAGGGTTGCGTCATAATGGTCGCTCCGTTGATGCCGGCCAGCGGAGCCACCTGTTGCCATACCTCTTCGCTGATGAAAGGCATGATGGGATGGATCAGGCGCAGCAGTGTTTCCAGTACTCGGACCAAGGTTTGCCTAGCGCCACGTCTGGCTTGGGGGCTGGCGGTGTCGCCGTTGAGCACGGGTTTGCACAATTCCAGGTACCAGTCGCAATACTCGTTCCAAGTGAACTCATAGATTGCCTTGGCGGCCTGATCGAATCGGTAGTTTTCGATTGCCTCGGTAGTGTCGGAGATGGTGGATTGCATCCGGGAGATAATCCAACGGTCGGCTACCGAGCGCACCACCCCGGGGTCCCGGGCCGTCAGGGCCGACCCACAATCCTCTCCGTCGGTGTTCATGAGTACAAAGCGGCAGGCATTCCAAAGTTTGTTACAGAAATTTCGGTAGCCCTCAATGCGTCCGAGGTCAAACTTGATATCGCGTCCCGTGGTCGCCAGGGCGGCGAAAGTAAAACGCAGCGCGTCGGTGCCGTAAGAGGGGATCCCCTGGGGAAAATCCGTCCGGGTGGCGCGCTCGATCTTCTTGGCCAACTGTGGCTGCATCATGCCGCTGGTG
>JAGRGP010000146.1 GCA_020445415.1 Gammaproteobacteria bacterium
CTCCGTCGACTACTGACCAATCGATGACATCCAGACCCCCTAACTGCCGGAAGACTTCATTGAACCAGGAGATACCACAGATCACTGCATGCTCTCGGCAGATCACCTGGACCGATGATTGGGAGTCTTCCGAAATCAATGCCGCAGTGAGGTCGCCACTGCCGATATCTTCTTCGATGGCAATACGAACATGCTGGGAAATCTGCTCGAAGGCAGGGAGCAAAGGTTGCATCTTAGCGGATCTCAAGGAGCTCTACCTCGAATACCAGGGTAGCTCTCGGCGGTATCACGCCCCCAGCTCCCGCAACACCATACCCGAGGTAGTGTGGGATGGTCAGCCGACGCTTACCCCCCACCTTCATACCTTGCACTCCTTCGTCCCATCCCTTTATTACCTTGCCCCCGCCGAGCACAAAGCTGAACGGGGAATTGCGGTCCAGGCTGGAATCGAACTTGCGCCCGTCGGTCAGCCATCCGGTGTAATGCACGCGCACGGTATTTCCGATTGAGGCCATATCACCTTCGCCCACCTGGATATCTTCGTATTTTAATCCGGTATCGGTTATTTTCTCGCTCATGAGGCAACTCCCTCGCATTTCCTTGGAGATAGCCACATTGTACGCGATGGCAGATGGCACCCACAAAGCATAAACGTATATCCCAAGCCTTCGGAGATAAAACCATGCACCACTGGATAGACCTACGCAGTGATACCGTGACTCGCCCCAGTAGCGCAATGCGACTGGCGATTTCTAAAGCTGTAGTTGGCGACGATGTGTACGGCGAGGATCCAACGGTCAACCGGTTAGAGGCTATGACCGCAGAACTATGCGGAATGGAGGCTGCAATTTTCTGTGCCAGCGGCACCCAAAGCAACCTCCTTGCCCTATTAAGCCATTGCCAGCGGGGTGATGAGTACATCGTCGGCCAACAGGCTCATACCTACAAATACGAAGGCGGTGGAGCTGCGGTACTGGGAAGCATACAACCTCAGCCGTTGGAGTTTGAAACCGACGGTAGTTTAAGCCTGGAGAAGATCCGTGCTGCAATTAAGGAGGATGACATCCATTTCGCGAAAACCCGTTTATTGGCGCTGGAAAACACCCTGGGCGGGAAGGTGGTCTCCCAAAGCTACATCAAGGAAGCTTCCGAGTTCGCCCACGAAAGGGGCTTGGCCGTCCACTTGGATGGTGCCAGAGTGTGCAATGCCGCCGTTGCCCAATCAGTTTCGGTTGCTGAGCTCGCAGCCCCTTTCGATTCGGTATCGATCTGTCTGTCCAAGGGGCTGGGCGCCCCGGTCGGCTCTGTACTGTGCGGCACCCGAGAACTTATCACCACCGCCAGGCGCTGGAGAAAGATGTTGGGCGGAGGTATGCGGCAAGCGGGCATTCTGGCAGCCGCGGGTATTGTCGCCCTAGAAAACAACATCCCCCGTCTCGCCGAAGATCATGAAAATGCCAGATTACTTGCCCAGGGACTAGGTAAGATCGATAAGATCGAGGTGGAGTACGATACTTCTTCAACCAATATGGTGTTCCTGAAGTTGGCCGTCTCGGAGCTACGACCACTGGTACAGTATGCGCTAGAACAGGGGATCCGGCTCACACCACACAATCCAATGCGCCTGGTAGTCCATCTTGACATCAGCCGATCCGATATCGAGACGGTAATCAGGGTCCTATCAGCGTATTTTAGGCGTCGCTGATCTGAGTGTCAGATACAGAAGTATTCCTGTCAGTCTTTTTCAGTACATCCATCATGGCGGTAAGGGCACGATCCATCAGGGGCACATCCGCTTCTGCCAGCTGCCTAGCCTTACCGGTGCGCAGCCAAGAAGCGAAATCTGTGACGGGTATCTCCACCACCTTTTGTCCCTTCCTGTTTACGAACAGGCAGGTACCGGAAACGATGCTCCGCCAAGACAGCTTGGCCCGAAAGGTCATGCCGTTGGCTTCCTTCACGTCCAACCAAGTGCCTATAGGAAGATTCTCAGCCAACTCGAAATACTCATCCCGCACCGATGACGCTTCCTGATGATTCCGATTAGGTACGTCACCGGCGTCTGAATTCGGTGCCTGGTGGGACGCCTCCGAATCACCTGTAGCGGCGCTGCCCATTACATGAACCGGATCGCCCCCCTTCAGGCAGCACAGATGGCACGCTTGTAAATCTTTGAACAATTTCGCCATCTTATGTTGATCGAAGGAAATCTCGTTTAATCCGGCACGTAAGCCCTTCAGCAAGGTCGGTGTCTCAGTCAACAGCGCTTGTCGTTGGCTCTTATCCGGTTTAGGCGCAACACTCCACAGCAACTTATCCAAGAGTGCCAAGGCAGTTCGCCATTCCTCACTTTCCGGTCCTTTACGCAAAAAAACCAAAAGCATCACGTCCCGCCAACCCTCTTTCACCAGGGTCACCACGGGAAGGGGGATCCCCTCCTTACCGAAGGTACGACTATTTATCTCCTCGAATACCCGATGCCTCGCCGCCTTAAGTTGATCCTTGCCTTTGGTAATCTGGGTCACGCGCTGTTCGGTCTTCTGAGATCCCTGGTTCTCACTTTCGAGATACGTAGTAAAATCGTCATTAAGCTCGGAAAAAATTTCCACGTTGTTGTCAAATCCGGTCAACACCTTTTCCACGATCGTACTCATCTTATTGTACAACCCGCCATCATCGCGGCCGCCATCTCCAGACCACCCAATCGCCGCTTTTGCCATGGAGTTGAGTAGCCGCCTCGCTGGGTGATTCTTCCTGTGAAAAAACGTCTTGTCCAGGATAGCGGCTTTCAACATTGGAATCTGTAACCTGGATAGCAATGCCTTCATTGCATCGGGAAGGCTTCTATCCTCCAGGATAAACTCGAACAGCATGGCAATGACGTCTATTGCATCCTCATCATTTCCGCCAATGCTGCGCTCCGGCGGCCGCCCCGGCGCACCGCCCATTACTTGAAGCAGATGGGTCCGGATATCCACGGCCCCCATATCAAGAGGCGAAGTATCCACCTGGGTGCCGATACTGGTTTGCTGCAACTGGGACAAGGCCTGGACCACATCGGCCGAATCCAGGGCAGGGTAGGTCGAGCTGGCAACCATCCCATGTCCCCGCCGTCGTTGGCTCAGCAACTGCCGCAAAGTACCGAAAAACTCCGCCTGCAGTTCTGGATCTTCATCCTGTGCGTAGCGCGGCTCCCCCTCCCGACGCCCCCAGTGCGCGCTTTCCACCGGCTTCGCTCCCTCACGGTGCGGTGAGCGCTTCACCTGCTGGGACAGTTTAACAAGAACTCCTTCCCTCACCAGTAGCAAGTTCAGTTCATTGTAAAATGGTTCCAGGGAATCGATGACCTCCCGCTGAAACTGTTTATAAATTACGATCTTGACCTGGACCTCCAGAGCCAAGCAACAGATTTGCTCATAGAACGCCGAAACCAGGGCAGCGGGAGCAAACGGATTATCCTTTACATCCATGCCGGACCTGCCAAGCAAAAAAGCAAATCGTTGATTTAGTTCAAAGAGCTGGCGATAGTATCGATTTTCACCTCGGGCTATGGTGCCATTAATGGCCAACCCCTCTTCCAAGGCATCTTCCTCGACAAGCGAAAACTCATCATCACTGTCTTTACTAGGGCCAACATTTCCCCACCCAGCGGTAGCCTGTCCAGGTTTCCAAAAGCCATCGTATCCAGCCAGTACCCGCTCCCGGAATCCCACCGATATCCGCTCTCGATCCTTTCGAATCTCACGCATCGCATCAAAGAACGCGCTCTGACGAAGATTGCTCTCTGCCTTGTCCGCTAATTCATAGAGCGAGTCATCGAGCTTTTCGAACATCCCTTCAAACAAGCGGGGAAGTATATTTACCGCCACTTGCCGACATCCATCCACTACTGGGCGGAATTCATCCCTAACCCCTGTCTTGCGCTCGGTGTTTAACAAACTATCAAAGGAAAGAATATTATTCTGGTAACTCATGCGTTTAACCAACCAAGACGGGAATATCGAATCAATTTGGGGCAATGTCCCTGACTCTGTTACGACCACCTGTTGGAGTAACTTTAAGGAACATTTAATTTAATCGGAATATCTGTGACCCGGTTATCAAGGGCTCTTATTCCCTGTTAATCGGTTCTAACCCACATAGGATGTAACGGATTATCGCAGCACGATTTACTGGCCAATTGCCGAGTCAAACCCACTGGAAAGCGGTTTTTCCGGAGCTTCGAAGGCGCCCTGTCGAGGATTAAAAAATGCGGCCGGATTTCGCGTGTTATTGTATGCTGTGGACCGGCGGTAACCGGCAAGGTATTACGCCTTGGCTAGCGGCCCCCTAGCGGGAGCAGGTCGTGCGGCAGTGACAAAATAGAATAACAGGCGACTCTAGTGTAAGGTTCACAACGTGAAAAAACTTCTCAGCCACCTGGGGCTCTCTCTGCTGGATAGTGTGCGCGATCTGGCACCAATAATCATGGTGATCGCTTTTTTCCAGCTATTGGTATTGCAACGACCCATTCCCGATCTCGCGGGGTTGTTGGCAGGAACATTCTTAGTAGTATTGGGTTTAACCCTATTTGTGCAAGGCTTGAAAATGGGTTTGTTTCCTATTGGGGAAACAATGGCACACGACTTCGCCACCAAGGGAAGCCTCTTCTGGCTGTTGCTGTTCGCTTTCGCCTTAGGGTTTGGGACTACCGTGGCCGAACCAGCCCTGATCGCGGTTGCCGATGAGGCGGCAAACGTCGCCGCGCAAGGTGGCATGATCACAAACTCCGAACAAGCCATGCAAGAGTATGCCGATGGCCTGCGCCTGACAGTAGCCCTTTCGGTAGGAGCGGCAATCGTGGTCGGCGTGCTACGTATCATTAAGGGATGGCCGGTACAGTATTTGATTATTATTGGTTACATAGGCGTAGTGGTGATGACCTTTTTCGCTCCCCCTGAAATTATCGGTATCGCCTACGATTCGGGAGGTGTCACAACCTCCACGATTACGGTCCCGCTGGTAACGGCCCTGGGCGTAGGGCTAGCCAGCAGTATCCGCGGCCGCAGCCCTCTCACCGACGGATTTGGCCTGATTGCTTTCGCGTCCTTAACTCCGATGATATTTGTTATGGCCTATGGGATCATGCTCTGACACATGGATATGCTGAGTCATTTTTTTACTTCCCTATTAAGTACGCTCAGGGACGTCATTCCGATTGCGGTCATACTCTTCGGTTTTCAGCTGTTTATCCTACGCAAAAAAATTCCCAACCTGCGGCAGATCTTATTTGGATTTCTCCTAGTACTTCTGGGCCTGGCCTTTTTTCTGGAGGGACTGGAACAGGCGCTCTTCCCTCTTGGCAAGCTAATGGCAGAGCAATTGACCGCACCTGATTTTCTCGGTGTTTCCGAGGCGGGACCGGGTGATTGGAAGAACTACCTGTGGGTTTATCTTTTCGCGTTTGCCATTGGTTTCTCCACGACCGTGGCCGAACCCTCGCTGATCGCGGTCGCAATCAAGGCCAATCAGGTCTCGGCAGGCACCATCGGCACCTGGGGGCTGCGTATTGCGGTCGCCATTGGGGTGGCAGTGGGAATAACGCTCGGAGTCTACCGCATCATCACCGGTACTCCCCTGCACTGGTACATTATTGTCGGATATATTTTTGTCATCGTGCAGACAGTATTTTGCCCCAAGAGCATCATTGCGCTAGCCTACGACTCGGGTGGTGTCACGACGTCCACCGTGACAGTCCCCTTGGTGGCAGCCCTCGGGCTGGGTCTTGCAAACAACATTCCTGGTCGTAACCCGCTGCTAGACGGTTTCGGCCTCATCGCTTTTGCCAGTCTGTTTCCCATTATGAGTGTGATGGGGTACGCGCAACTCAGTGAATGGCTGGCTCACCGGCGCAAACAGACCCGGTTGAGCGGCGAAGGGGACTAACCATGCATTTCAAACTCATCATTACCTTGATTGAAGACAGTAAGACCAACGCCATCGTGGAGGCTGCCCGCAACGCTGGAGCCACAGGCTCAACGGTCATCAACCAGGCACGCGGCGAGGGTGTAGAAAAAACCAAGACCTTTTTCGGGCTCAATCTTGAGACTCAGCGCGACATGATTTTGCTGCTTGTGGAGGAGCACCTAAGCCGCTCCATCCTAGAAACCATCGCCCAAGTGGGTGAGTTCGATGAAAAACCGGGGGTGGGAATTGCCTTCCAGATCGATGTCGAGGATGCCATCGGAGTGTCCCATCAAATTCAGAGGTTAACCAGCGTAGTGGAGAATGAGCTGTGAGTAAGGGAAAAATCATTCGTGTTCGTGACGTAATGAAAACCAAGTTCGATATGGTAGACGGTATCGCCACCGTTGAGGATGCCCTCAACCAGATGATTCACGTCGAAACCAAATGTCTGATCGTTAAAAAACGCACCGAGAACGATGAGTATGGGATGGTGATGTTGTCTGACATCGCCCGTCAGGTGTTGGCCAAGGATCGGGCGCCCAGCAGAATGAACATCTACGAAATCATGACGAAACCGGTCATTACCGTGGACCCAGGAATGGATATTCGATACTGCGCGCGGCTGTTTGCCCGCCTTAGCCTGTCCCGAGCCCCAGTGGTCGACAACGGCAATGTGGTCGGCATTATTAGTTATACCGACATGGCCCTGAAGGCGCTCCGGGAAAATGACGAAGAAAGCGGTCCCTAGCCTCTTGCCAGAGGCGCGCCAGTGCCCCTCACCCAATCATGACGAGCGGCCAGCGGGATGTTGCGTGGATCTGCTGGTGATTCACAATATCAGCCTCCCACCGAGTCAGTTCGGCGGGCCATGGATCGATAACTTTTTTCTCAATCGGCTGGATCCTTCCGCACATGATTACTTCAGTGCGATCCACCAGCAACGGGTCTCCGCCCACCTCCTAATCCGCCGCAGCGGTGAACTGGTGCAGTATGTGCCCCTGCATTTACGGGCCTGGCACGCTGGCAAGTCGGCATTTCAGGGGCGCGAAGGGTGTAACGATTTTTCTATCGGCATCGAACTGGAAGGAGACGACCACACTCCCTATACCAGCGCCCAATACCACCGCTTGATACACGCCACCAAATACATACTGGGAGCCTATCCGGATATCACCCCCAGCCGGATTACCGGCCACAGCACGATTGCGCCTGGTAGAAAGACCGACCCCGGTCCCGCCTTCGACTGGCCGCGCTATCTGTCTGGTCTGGGGGCCACAATCGCGAACTGATAGACTGATGTTGCCCTACCAATAGGCCAACAGGCGGCCGTTCTCAACCTTGTGTTCGAAACGCCTCAAGGGTCGGTTGCCTTTCTCGACACATTCACCTGTCTCGATATCAAACGCCCACTCATGCTTGGGGCAGGTTAGCCGCCCATTGACGAGTGAAAGATGGGGGATATCCGTCACCTGATGGGGACAACGACTATCGTATATCCTGACTTCATCGGCATTGCGATAGACGAACAAATGGCGACCATCCACCTCATAGTATGCTGTCTGTTGTTCCGGTAGCTCAGCAACCGCCACCACATCGTGCCAGTCTGCCTTGGCATCCAGATTCTCGGGCCTAAACTCGGGAATATCCATATCCAGGAGGATGTCTGCCGCCCAGACGATCTTCGCGAGTCCCAATACCGGAAAGGCCATCATCAACGCATCGAGAACCTCGTTCGGCGAGGCTCCATTTCGCAGAGCCCGAGTCAGGTACTGGCGAAACCCCGCTTCGGTCTGTACCGCAACCTTTGTGATAACCGAAATAAGGTCTCGAGTTCGAGTATCGAGATGGGTCTCGGATTTCTTCAGGAAGGTAAAATAGGCGGCCATCGCTTCTGGCCTGGCCTTCAATAGGAAGTTCAGCGCGTCAC
>JAGRGP010000147.1 GCA_020445415.1 Gammaproteobacteria bacterium
GTGCTGATTTGGTGGCACGGATTGGCGGAGAGGAGTTCGCTATTATCCTACCCGAGACTGGATTGGACGGAGCCTTGGCGCTGGCCGAAAGCATCCGTGCCGATGTGAGGAAATTGGCTGGTAAATACCACCAGGAAATTCCCGAGGTGACGATGAGCTTTGGAGTGGCGAGCCTGGTTCCGGCCAATGCGTTGGATTGGAAGCTGTTATTTCGCCATGCGGACGCGGCGGTCTATCGGGCCAAGCGTAAAGGCAAAGACCGGGTAGAAGGTATGTCCCTGGATAGGCCGGGTTAGGTATGGCCGCTGTGCAAACGGATTGCGTGGCTATTCAGTCCAGTCAGCCATCAGCTGGAGAATCTGGCTTGTCCCCTGTTCCGATATATCGATAATCTGAAACCCCGCCCAACAGGGGCTCTCATCTTCTGTATCTTGCACCCAAAGACATTCAGCTCCAAACTCGATTGCGGTGGTTTCGGCCGCTTGAGAAGGGGGGATCATGCGCAGCTGAAACAGCTGATTGGGTGATACCGCGATATCCGAAAGCAACATCAGGCCGCCCACCGAAATATTGACCAGGTAACCGAGCCGTTCACCCGTATTGGTGTCAATGATTTCGATAGTTTCGTTTACCCGTCGCCGGGGATTGGTTCTTTGTTCTTTCATAGCGGATGCCCTGGATTACTTGTTCCCGGTGCTGCCAAATGTTTTTTGTAGCATTTTCAGGACAGATTCCAGTGCACGATCCACGAATGGGACCGCCGGGTATTTTACAATCTTCGCCCGTCCGTTACGCATTTGCCGTGCCAATTTCTCAATCGGAGTGACTAAGGCCTGGATCCCTGATTTGTCAACAAACATATACTTCTGTGTTATCGGACTAAACCAGGATAATTTGAGCCGGTGAAGCTTCTGGTTGTCGTCCAATAACTCGAACCAGGTGCCAAACTTTACGCTCTTCAGAAGCTTCACGATTTCCTCTTCCTCTTTTGAAAGCGTTGCGAAATCCTTTCGCTCCACCGCGCCGATGACGGCCTCCGTGCGTTTATCCCGGATTCGGGGCGCGCTCGCCGCTACCGGTGCCGGTTTCTTGTCAGGAGATTCGTCTGCGGCAACCAGTACCGACAGAAATTCAAACAATGCTTGAAGGTCGGGTTGGTGGATATCACCCACCGAGCTGAGGCCGTTCTCGATACGCTGTTTCAATTGGGGAAGCTTCTCCTCAACCGACAGGCGCAAACGGGGATCATCCTTGGAATCATAAATCCAGATGATATCTTTTATCACGGACAGCACTTGGTTCCACTCGGGCTTGGACTCGATCATCGGATCGCGCAGCAGCATCAAGATCATCTTGTCCAACCATGCATGGTTGAGAAACCGCTCGACATCGGGGTGAAATCGGCGTTCACCTACGATGCTCTCAACAACGCCGTGGGCCCGCAACCGGGCATTTTCCAGGCGCTCTCTGCCCTTGGCGGCTTCTTTAGCCCGGGTCTCGACGATTTTGGTCTTCTGGTTGAGTTCCTCTACCTGCGCGGTAAGTTTGTCATAGACTTCGCCGAACACATCGACATCATCTTTGAATTCGTGAAGAATCCGGTTGACGCCTTCCTGCATCGGGTAGTAGATACCTCGCCGCAGATCATCTTCCTCGATCCATTGCAGTCCCGACTCCACCATTAAATTCAAAAGCTTGCGCGCAATATGGCGTGAATCGATCAGAAAACGGTGATCGAGAATCGCCACCTTGAGGTAAGGGGTATGCAGGTGGCTAATCAGTGCTTTGGCGATGTTGGGTAAATCGTCTTCATTAAGCACGTGTTCGAACAACATGCCCACCAGTTCGATGGTATCCAGGTCGGCGCTGGGGATGGTATTTCGGTCTACCCCTTGAAACAGCCTCTCCCGCTCCTCGATAAGGCGCTGCCTGATCTGGTCGAGTATGGCGGCATCTACTTCGATAACCGATGGGCGGGTGCCGCGCGTAGTTTCTTCGGGCAGAAAATCACTGCCGGTTTCGGGTTGAATTTCGTGGATCGCGGAAACCAGGGTCGGCGTATCGATCATGGCCTTCGCGCCGCCCATGGCTGCTGCATTCGGATTGATTTCCGGATGCCGGGAATAGCGTGGATCACCCCGGCGCCGGGTTGCCATCAGGTCACGAATCGAGTTAAAGACCTCTTCTCCCAGGGCAATGTTACCTTCTTCACTGGGAGCCTGCGCACGCTGAGCGTCAGGCTGTGGGGCCGAGTCCTCGGCACCGTCTTCGCCGGGTGCTGGCTGACCGGTCGTCTTTGGGTGTTTCGGCGCTTCAAGTTTGAGATTGGGAAAGACGCCTGCCTCGATCAGTTTTTGGTTGTATTCGTCGAAGAAGCCGTTGAGCTCGCGCATTACGAACTTTTCGAATAAGGTGTAGACGATCAATAAAATATTCGTTTCGAACGCGAGTTCATCGGCAGCGATCTGAAATGCCGAAACACAGTGTACCGGGCCACCCGGCAAGTCTTTAGGGGGGAGCTGTTTACCTCCGCGTACCATGGAGAGGCGCTGACCCAGGGCATAGATTTGCTGGAAACACTGGCGCTGGGTCCGGTCGATCATGGTTTGTAGCGCCAGGCGCTGATCAAGCTCGTTGTCGTCCAGGAGTTCTAATGTTTCAGCGGCCTGCTGTTGCTCCTCCAGCAAAGGCTTGGGATATGAAATCGCCTTGTTTCCGGAATACTCGCTGAAGCCCCGTGAGATCTCTTCCCGAAAGCGCTGTTCCACCGCTTGCTTTCTGGCGCTAATGACACTGATGGCGTCGATGAACTGAAACTGGCCCTGGTTGGTGTCGGCCTTGTCTATGAAATCCAAGAGCGCCTGCTCTGACTTATCGAACATCGCGTTGAGCCGTTCGGACAGACGCTCCAGGGCCATGTCCCGGCATTCACGAAGTACAGGTTGTAAACGGCTGAGGATGCTTTTTGCCGCCGCTTTCTCCATATATGGTATTCCTTGCTTCGGATTGTGGCTGCTCAGAAACCGTCCGCCATGGCCGGATTCTTGGATCGATTCATCCTACGCGATTCAGTCATCTCCCTCGACAGGCGCCTCCCGGGGGGTCAGCAGCAGCCGTTCCGCTTCGATCTGGCTGCTAGCATGGATCATCCGCACCATTCCGGCGTCGTCGCTCTCCTGCGTTTTTCTCAGTGCTTGTACTTCAAGCTTAGCGTCACGATACTTGTCATATTTAGCAAGACAGTGAAGTTCTTTCCCAGGATCGATCCGGTAAACAAAATATGGCATGTACTGACCTCTTTACGGAAACACCCGTTACCACCCGTCAAAGTATAAGAATACCATTCTACACAAGCCGGTTACAGGTGACCGGTATTCAATTCGCTACCTCGGGGGATGGATTCGAGGTGTCCACCGGTCGTTCCAACCCAATCATGAAACTGAGTAGCGCGGGAACCACAAACAGGGTAAGCAGGGTTGACAACGCCAAGCCACCGAGAATTACGGCGCCGAGGCCCCGATAGAGTTCCGTGCCCGAACCTTGAGCCAACACCAACGGCAGCAAGCCGAACAGGCTGGTGGTAGTGCTCATGAATATCGGCCGGATACGGGTTCGTACGGAATGTCTGATGGCCGCGATACCTGTCATGCCTTCGTAGCGAACATTATTTAGCGATTGGTGGACGATGAGTATGGCGTTGTTTACCACCGTGCCAACCAGGATGATAAAGCCCAGCATCACCAGGATATCGAAGGGTTGGGGAGCGATAAACATGTTCACTAACATGAGGCCGATAAATCCACCCGCCGCGGCAAGAGGCACCGAGAACAGGATGATCGCCGGATAGAGATAGTTGCTGAATAGTGCCGACATCAGCAGATAAATGATGATTACCGCGAGCGCGAGATTCCATTGCAGGGCGATCCGGGTTTCGGTGAGCTTGTCGGCATTTCCCCCCACCGATACCCGGACCTGATCCAATTTGCCTTCTCGCTCTAGTGTTGGCACCAGATCGTCGCTGATCAATTCCATAGCGGTTTGCAGGGGCATCTCTTCCGGTGGCGTCACCTGCAGCCGGATATTTCTATTGCGTTCCAAATGGTCTACCTGCGTCATGCCCTGCCCATATTGCAGCGTTACCAGGTCGCGAACCTGAACCAGTTCGCCGTACGGATTGGCAATCAGGTAATCCAGCAGTGCTTCCGGCGAACCGGCCGATTGACTGGCACTGCGCACGATCAGATCCATCGATTTTTCCCCGTCGGGTTTGTAGTCGCCTACTTTCCTGCCATCCATCAGGACATCAAGGTAGATACCGAGTTCTCGCTCGGTCAATCCGTTGGCAAGCACCCGGGAACGGTTGGGAATAAGATTGGTCTCGGGGTAACTGATCTCTAGCGAGGGTACCGGCCTGACTTGGGCCTCCGGGATGGCTTCTTTTACGGCCCCAAACAGTACCCGTGCGGCGGCCACGATCTGGTGGTTGTCGCTTCCTGATACATTGACGTCAATCGTGCGTCCCTGACCGATACCGGATTCGAAGATCCCTCGCTGGATACTCACGCCGAACATCCCTGGGATACTGTTCATCACCCGGGTGAACAGCGGCATCATTTTTCTGGCTTCGTCGACGTGGACGCTGGTACCCCCAAACAGGGTGACCGTGTCGGAAGCGACAAAAAACAGATTCTGAATTTGTGGAATTCCTTCCAGCCGGTCCTCTTTGAGGTGAGGCCCGACCTGCTGCATGATGTACTCGCCCACCTCCAGGCGCTTGGCGTCGGAGTATCCCGGGGGTGGCACCAGAATATTCAGAATGAGGTTGCGATTGCCCTGTGGCAGGTACTCGGCCTTTGGAATCAGCTCCATCACCAGGATTACTGACGCGCAGGTAAAGACCGCCACCACCAGGATTCGGCTGAGCGTACTCCTGAGGGAAAGTCCGGATAGGGCCATGACCCCCCGGACAAAGAAGTTTCCCTCTCCTGCCGCCCCGGGGTCGGCCTGAAGGCTGGAAAAGGTATACAGTTTATTTGTCAGCGCGGGGATGACCGAAACGGATACCAGCAGGCTCAGCGCAATGGAAAAGGTGATGGCGATGGCGATATCCTGAAACAGCTGTCCCGCCTCCTGTTCGACGAAGATGACCGGCAGGAAAACCGCCACCGTGGTGACCGTGGATGCCAGCACTGCTCCCCAGACCTCGCGGGTACCGTCGTACGAGGCCCGGAAGGGACTCTTTCCCAAGCGCCGGTGGCGATCGATGTTCTCGAGAACGACGATTGAGTTGTCTAGCAGCATCCCCACCGCGAAGGTGATACCGGCCAGGCTCATCACATTGATGTTCCTGCCGAACAGGTACATAAAGAAGAACGTTCCCATTACCGAGATCGGAATGGCTATCGCGACCGCGAGGGTGGAGCTGACCGAGCGCAGAAACAGCAACAGCACGGTAATCGCCAGCGCTGCGCCAATCATCAGGTTGTTCCTGACGGTCTCTATGGATGTAATGATGTAGGGGCTTTGGTCGTAAACCCAGTCCAGAAACAGACCGTTATCGTTGAGTAGCCCGGCGTTTAGCTCATCGACCAAGGCACGCATTCTGGCCGTCAGATCCAACACATTGGCGCCGGCCTCCTTACGTATCCCCACCACGATCATTGGCTGACCATTGTGCAACACCGCCGGCGGATTGGGCGCGTATCCGTATCCTACTTCCGCAACCCGACTCATCACGACGCCGTTCAGGCCATCGTCGGTGAGTGGCAGTTCCTCGATTTCACCGGGGGCATGGAATTGGGCCGTGGTGCGGAGACGATAATTACGGTTGGCCAGCCCCATTACCCCTGCGGAGATATCCTGATTGGCGTTACGGACACGATCTATCACCGTGCCGATGGTGAGCTGGTGGTCGGCCAAGGCGACTGGGTCAACGGTAATTTCCAACCGCTTCTCGGTACCCCCGAATACAAACAGGGAACCGACACCGGGTACGCGCTCCAGGCTGTGTCGAACCTCGTTTTCGAAGAACGTGCGATAGGTTCGGATGCGGTTCGGATCTCCGTCGCGGGTCTTCAGCATCATCCAGATCACCGGGGAGTTTTCTTCACTGGACGTATTGACCACTGGCTGGTCAGCATTCTCGGGATAGTTGCCAACCTCGTTCAGTTTGTTGGTTACACGCACCATGGCGTCATTGAGATCGGTTCCCACGGTGAAGGTCAGGCTGATCGTGCCGTAATCGTTGAAACTGGAGCTTTCCATCAGCGTCAGGCCGGCGACGCTCTTCAACACATCTTCCTGGTCCTCGATAATTTCCTTCTCGATATCGTAGGGCGTGGCCCCTCGCCAAGTGGTCTTGACGTTGATTTTGGGGGCTTCGACGTCGGGCGTGAGTTGAACCGGCAGGCGGTCGAGACCGATCACGCCGAATAAAATCACTAGGATCACGGCCGCAACCGTGGAAACGGGTTGCTGAATCGAGAGCTTCACCAAGTCCATGGCTGCTACCTCGTCACCACGGTGACAGCCTGGTCGGGTCGTAAGCGGTCGTTGCCGTCTACCACCACCCGCATCTTGACTTTCAGGGCTGAGGAAGTGACTCCTGCCATGTCGCCGATTCGTGATATCACGTTTACTGGAAGCATTTTTGCCTGGTCATCTTGCACGACATAGACAAAGTCGTTGTTGTTTCTCCGTACCAGGGCATCCCGTGGTACCACCAGCAAACGTTGTTTCTCGCCCGACTTGACATCCACCAGTGCCGACATATTTTGAATCATCCCCGGCGCGAAAGGGATGGAAATCTTCAACAAGGAACTCCGGCTTCGCACCGAGGCGGTTGGCGATACGGTGAGGATTCGGCCTTCCAGTTCCAAATTCAAAGATGTGACGGAAACCCGCAATGGTGTGCCGGGGGTTTGATATTTCAAAAGATTTTCGGATAGGGAGGCCTTGACGATAACGTCGTCCGTTGAAGCTAACAGGCAGATCGCAGAACCGGGGTCGATCCATTCGCCCCGTTCCTTGAGTTTTTCCAGAACGATGCCATCAAATGGGGCCACTACCGTGCTTTTGTCGCGGCTGATAAAGAGGCGCTCAAGTTCCAGGTCCAGCATTTCCCGTTTCTTTTGAAGCGAACGGTGGTCATACAGGGCGTCTTCATATGTCTGCTGACTCGCCGAATTTTTCTTTAGGAGATCCTTGAGCCTGTGCAGTGTATTGCCGACCTTTTCCAGATCAGCCGATAATTGGGCCTGTTGCTTGCGCTTGATATCGATGTCTTTGAGGATGAAGTCGGTATTCAGCACCAGCAGCGGGTCTCCGGCGGCCAGGCGCGCGCCCTCGCTGGCATGAAGCTCGGTGATCAACCCGGGGACTTCAACGGATACCCGGGAGATTCGATCGAAGTCGATTACCCCGACCAAGCTGCTGGTCGGTTCGATTTCCTTCTCGATGACCTCCACTGCCGCCACCCGGGCGGGGGGAGGTCCGTCCGCGAATAGATTGGACCAGAACAATAGGCCGATTATACAAAAGCCGATACCAAGTGATTTCATGGGGAAGCGATCCGGAGATTGGGGTAAATGATACGATTTTCAGAAAATGGAAACGACAATACCCTTCTTACTTATTGTGCTCCATTCAGGGAAGGTTCAGACAGGGTTTGGCATCGTCTAGGCTATAGTAGCAGAATTTGATCTTCACAGAATCTGGGAGACGGGCGGTGGGCTGGGCTGAACTGGTCGGCGGAGCAGTTAACATCAGGGTATGACTCAGTCCGGAGGGAAACCGGTTGAAATGGCATAAGCTATTGGTTTATGGAGTTATTCTGGCTATCGTGGTAGCTGGGATGCCGGCGCATGCCCAAAAATACCGGGACGGCCGGCGTGCGTCCAATGACACTGAGTTGGATGCCGCGGTCTCCCGGGCGCGAGCGAAAACCGGAGGACGGGTATTGTCCGCCGAGACACGTGAGTTGAACGGCCGGCGAACGTATGTGATACGTGTTCTGACAGATGATGGCAGGGTGCGGCGGTTGCAGATGGATGCGGGAAAAGACGATTCCGGCCAGGGCGCTTCCAGAAGGCGCTGATCCTGTGAGAGTCTTGGTTGTCGAGGATGAACCGGTACTTGGCGAGCATCTGCTCAGCCAGCTTCGGGAACGAGGATTTGCCGCGGATCTCGCTCGCGACGGGGAAGAGGGGCGGTATTATCTGGATGAATATCCCTCGGATCTTGCAATCATCGACATCGGCCTGCCCAAACTTTCGGGGATCGATCTGATCAGGGAGGCGCGCACATCCGGCAAACAGCTGCCAATCCTGATTCTCACTGCCCGGGGAAACTGGCAAGACAAGGTAGAAGGGCTGGAGGCTGGCGCCGACGACTATCTGGTCAAGC
>JAGRGP010000148.1 GCA_020445415.1 Gammaproteobacteria bacterium
CCCCGCTGGCGCGGGGGAACCTCTAGCAACCAACAGTATGAATTGCTTGAGGAAATAAGTATTCGGTTATTAAAGAGCTATTCCTTACGAAGAACGGCGTGTGATCCAAAGTCCATCAAGTTCTATTAGGTGCTTGAGTGGTGTGCCCAGCGTATCTATACCTATGCCCCCTGTTTTGCTAGCATCACGCCAAACCATTATAATGCTACCTTCTGGTGCTTCTGCATGCCATTTCCTCATTACCTTCCAAGCACGCAAGCGCACACCGGCATTCATTTTGGGTGAGACGTAGACGCCTGCGGCGATCTCTAACATCACTGAGGCGAGAAAGCCGCGGTAGCGATTAGCCACGTCACGGGTCACTATGATTGTTAACGCCATTGGCCTCCTCCATTTTCAATACTTTCTTGATGCTGTCGATCATGGACGGGATTACTTTGTGCTTACGAAAGACAGTGACTGCTTCACTGCGCACGAGACGGTCTATGGTTTCTCCATCGCTCTGCGCCTTTCTTGCCGCCGAAAAAGCAATGGGTAAGGTGACGGAGTCACGAAAAAGATCTGCGATGTCGAGGACGAACGATTGGCCTGAGTCCTCGTGGATAAAGCCTAGTTGGGGGATTGCAGCGAGGCTCTGTACAGCGATTGCTGCCGCACCTTGCACAGCCGTAGCTGCATGATTGATGGCCTGATTTGGCAGGTCGGAGGCATTGGGGTTCTGCCGGTCGTATCGTCGACCGCGCCATTCAACACCATACTTCTCTGCGGTGAGCCGATACATTGTCTTCACTCTGGCCCCTTCGATTCCGCGCAGGGTGTCCAAGTCCTTGTGTGGCAACACTTCTCCAAGTCGCAAGGCATACATACGGCGAGCGACACTGATGCGCCTACGCTCGCTACCCCATAACTCAGCCTGTCGACGTGCTACGTCTGAGCGGTCCGGTAACAGCGGTGGCGCGGTGTAGCAACGTACTCCATCCTGTCCTACCGCGGCCAGCAGAGTGCCGTGGCGGGCGAGCAGACGCAGAGCATCGTGGGTTACGTTGCTTCCGGGACCAAGGAGTATCATGGAAACCGCCTGATGTGGAATTTGGTCGGCGGTCGGGGTCAGGGAGTCCTTTCCCCGCATGAAGTGGAGGCAACCGTTGACAACGCATAGCTCGCCCCGTTCCAGCCAAATCAAGCCATGACGGTCGGCATGGGGTACACGAGCAGTCTCCAGACCCAATCGTCCCTTGAGCATGTCTCCACCTCCCTTACGCAGGACGCAACAACAACATACCGTAACCAAATGCGCAGTGGCGACCGATTCCGCGGACGAGGAGTTGAGCGAAGGCCGCCGTATCGGCTACCTCTAGTTCACCTCGAAATAGGGCATCGGGTCCGTTAATACCCGTAGATTTACGTATTCCATCATCGGCACTTTTTTGCCTACGGCGCACGACCCGCGTAAGCGAGAACCCTTGCATGGAAGCAGTAATCAATCGGGCGGCATTGCCGGTGCTAAATCGCTGCTCCAACCAATCGCGATAGATGGCTTCTCTAGATGGCTTGGCATCGGTGCTCCCGGGCGCTCGCTGTTCCATTCGGTATTGGTAGAGATCCCGCTCCTTACCGGCATTGGTACGGATGACGGGGCGAACTCTTACCTCGAAGCCCAGGCGTTTGCTGACGGAAAAGTCGCACGGAAAGGGACGAGTCCGCAGCCGGTCCAGACCCAGCACTCGACGCACTTCGGTGGAGACATTTTCGCTATGACGGTGGAATCCCGCTGTGCCCACTTCACTGTAGGCGAGCAGTCCTTGTTCATTCATGTAACGAAAGGGAGTGGGCGGCCGACCATCGAACGCCTCGGCCAATAGGGCGTGCAAGGCATAACCGAAGTCACCGTCTGGGGAAAGCCAGTTTTTTCGCGTGGCCCAGTGGGTGAGCGCAACCGGGTCAGGTGTGGTATGCAGCAATATAAGGGACATGGTCATACTCCTTCGGGCCTAATTGCGACTTGTCGCACAGGTCGCCACCCGCCATGGACACCACTGGTCCAGTTTCGCTCATCACACAGATCCAGCAATCGGTCCCCCTCGAACTCACCTTCCCCATCCGGCCATTGCAAAACCCAGCTTTTGTCCCGAGGGGCGGTGATGGCGGGAGCGGTTCGCAGTGCATGCAGTAGATTTTTACTATCCGCCCAACCCGCGAAGAGCAGGCTCATTGGCAGGCAGGGCTTGCGACCGATAAATAATGGCCGTGCCGGATGATTCAGCGCCTCGGCGAGTTCATCCAGGGCGGGAGATTCGTCGACAGGTTCCAGACGCAGGGCGACAAGAACCGCCGGATCTGCGTGGTAATCTCGATAGCGCAGATGCGGGCTGTCGTAACTTGTCGCCCCACCTTGACGCGATTCCGGTATGCCCATGGTAGTCCAACCAGCATCCTTTGCGCCGAGTTGGGCAGTCTGGAAATCAGTGAACCGTTCTCCCATGCGCTCGATCCTTGCTCCCATCACTATCCGCTGCTGCAGTCGGTTGTGCCGTTCATCCTCCTCTCGGCGCCAACCAAGTGCATTGGCGAGCAGACCAGTCACCATCGAGAGGGCGGGAAAGTCGCGGATCACACCGAAGTTGTCGATGGTCTCGCCACCGAAGGCGATCAGCGGCGCTTCGAGCCGTATCAACAAGTGGCGTGGCATCTCAACAACTCCCCTGGCGAATCACCTCTTCCACCCACTGGCCGAGCTGTTCCAGGTTGATGCGTTCGGCCTGAGGAACGGAAACTTCATCGAGTGAGAGGAAACGGCGGGCGGAGAGCATACCGTAGGCATCGTCCATAGCTGCAATTTCCTGGCTAATCCGTTCCATGGCGCGCATACAGAGACTTTTGTTGTTGTGGGTCAGGGGCAGCGCATCCTGAAAGGCGGAGGCGAGGCTGCGAGGCTGCCAGTCACCCGCCTCCACCAGCATGAACTTGGCCCAAGCGAACGGTGCGGTGGAGCCACGCTTCGCGCCAGGACTGACAGTAGCGATTAGATGCAGCAGGTGTTTCACTACCCTTGCGGCCAGCTCACGTTTTTCCTCGGTCGTACCTCTGGCAAAGGTCACTTTGGCTTCGATGCCTTCCAGATTCTCCACGAGCTGACGCACGTCCACCACCACATAGCCGTAATAGAGTCCGCTCGCCAGTTCGGTGTCGAAGATGCCTGCGGAGCCCTGTTCACCCGACTCTTGCAGCAAGTCGTCCACTACGGTGAAGTAGTCGTTCTCCACCTGGGCCTCGTGAACGGTGAAGGCGTGTCCTACATAGACCGATGCATCGCGGCTTGCAACTACATCAGAGGTGACCATACGACCGAAAAGCGCGGACTCGAGGCCGCTACCGTGCTTCAGAGCCTCGATGTTCTTTTTCTCCTCCTTGAGCATGGCCTTGACGGCATCCTTCAGCGCCTTCTCCTCGGTGTGTTCTCGGGCCAAGTCGGTACAGCGTTTTACCAGGTAGTCGATCTCAGCCCTACCCAGCAAAATGGCCTGACCTGTGTGTAGTGCGTCCTCACCCTTCAATTCCTTTTTGGATGCATCGAGGAGCTTATTGTTACGTAAGGCCTCTACGGCAGTTTGGCCCAAGGTCTCGCTTATATCGTTTTCGATAATCCTTTTGCGAATCAGCTCCAGGGTGCCACGAGAACGTACCGCCATCGGCACATCAAGCCCGGAGAGGGCATAACGGTCGTCAGCAATACGCCAATGCCGTTTCAGACACTGGGAGGAGATGCGGGTGCGCACGGCGTTGCCCATGGGCAAGCGTTTGGCCAGCCCGGCGTCGTCACGATTGAGCAGTGCCGCCGGGTAACTGTGCAGGGTGTGGATCTGGATAAAATGGGGTTTCGGAGTCATGGTGTTTTCCTTTTCGTTCATGTAATCAGTTGTGGGCGGCCCTGGCCTTTTCGGAGAAGTAACGGCCAGCGATCTTCATGCGAATTTCTTCGGCTTTTTCCTGGGCTTCCGTTTCTGATCTGCCTTCGTTGAGAATCAGATTTCCCAGCTCGTTCCAGTTGGGTGATACGTCTTTGCTTGCGAGTAGGCGCAACAGAGGAGGAATCAGTTGAAAGAAGGCATCGGCGCGAGCCGTCAGCAGTTTGGTGATGCGGCTTTCGGCGACCCCGGCCACGCTGAGCTGCACGCCCAGCGGTTCTCGGCCTCCATGTCCGGCTAGCGCCATACCATGGGCAATGAGCGCCCAACGTTTCCAGGTCTCCGGTCGCCATTGTTCCGGCTCCAATCCAGCCTGAATCAGGGCTCTGGAAAGAGCCGCTATCTGGTGGGGGCGAGGTGCATCGGGGTCCATTCGGGCCAGAGCGGCCTTCTCTCCGGTTCCCATGCCGAAAACATCACCGGGAAAACGGGCAGCTTGTCCGATGGCTTTGGCCAAGCGGCTGATCGGACTGGTGGGAGGTTGCGTTGATGAGTCCTGTTCAGCAGTGGGGGCATCAGGCGAAGTCATGCTCGGTCTCCTTGTGCATTTTTAGTTCGCGGTAGTAATCTCGTAGGTCAGTCAGCGGTGATTTGTCGCCACGCAGTGTGCCGTGGAATCGAGAGAGTGCGGCTGCTCGGGCACGATAGCGTTGTTCACTGCTACGAGGTCCTGCATCGAAGGCGCGCTTCAGCGTAGCTTCGGCACGCTCTGCCATGCTGAGAAGCCAGTCAAGATGGGCTTGTTCCTGATCGTCGGCCTCTATTTCTGCATTGAGCTCGGTAAAGAACCGGTGGTCTTCGCTAAGTTCGAATGGCTTGGTGAAACGGTTGGCCTTGTCTTTGGCTCCATCAGAAAAGCGTTCTTTCACATCTCCGTTATCGAATAGCGTGGCCAATGCACCCCACAAGACAGCGCGCATTCCTGCGATCTCCTTAATGCGCTTTTCTGCTGTCGCTGCGAGTTGATCCGTTTGTTTGCGTATTAACAGCCGGCGCACCTTCGGAGAGAGGGGAATCCGGCGCTCATGGTAGCCTTCGGTCTTTCCCTGGCCGCGAGTAACGCCCTGGGCAAGTATCACGTGACTTTCTGTTCCGTCTTCCTCGTGTATCACCTGAGTGATGGTTTTGCGGTAATTCCCGATGCCGAAAACCAATTCAGCAGCTAGTTTGTAATCGAAGCCCTTACCGCCGAGACTCAGTGCCTTGGCGTCGCTTATGTTGATCGGGGTCCAAGGATCGCCAGTCTGGCCATTGAGTTGTTTAGCCTCGATACGTGCGACTTTGCTGCCGGTAGCGTAGGCAACAATTACATCGTTTGAACTCACCAACCGAATACGTCGACAGATTTCGATATAGAAAGGATCGAGCGAACCGAAAGCGATGCTTTTGGTTCCATCCCATGCCAGTGTCCAAACCAGAGCGATACCATCGTCGCTCAGTTCATGTCGCTCGATAATTTCGCTGCGGTTATCCAGAAGTACGTTAATATCCTGATACCAACGACGACCCCAGTTTCCGCGTGGTACCGCGCCCAGGGCGGGACGGCTGGCAAAACCGCCGTTCATGCGTGAGATGCCGTAATTTCCAGCCCCAAGAAAGCCTTCTTGGGTTTGTAAACTGAGCAATGC
>JAGRGP010000149.1 GCA_020445415.1 Gammaproteobacteria bacterium
GACTGAGCTAACGGCCCCCGGGAAACGCGCGATTATACCCTACCGGTTAGTCCAGTCAATGTCACAAGCCATCCTGCTTTACCTGATACGTATGGCGTTGCGCTACCGACTCAGGGGATCAGGAAATATCTCAACGTAGGATCCTGACCGCCTTCTCGCGGATGTGCGTGGATCTGGCAGGACGCCGGTAATTCACTACCCCGCATCTTGATAGTCGCCGAACACCCGCGCGAAGGAAATTACAGTTAGTGGCGCAGAAACTAACCTTGACGACGCGGTGCTAGTTAGCGTCGTATATTCAACCCATCTCCTGGCATGGCATGAAGCAAAGGTACTATTTCACTGGAAGTACAGTACACTAAATCAGTATTATCAATATATTAAAGACTTTATTTTTAGTTATTTATCATGTAATTTTGAGTCAGAATCATGCATATCGAGTGGGATCTGCAACCCCCGCGTCCTGGAATCCTCGGGCCCGCAATCGGCAAGCTTCGCATACCTTACAGGCGGCACCTGATTCATCAGCCTGATAACAGGATACCGTGAGTGCGTAATCGACCCCCAATTCCGCCCCCCGGCGGATAATGTCTGCCTTGGCCATCTGGATAAGGGGGGCATGGATACGAAACTGCCTGCCTTCCACACCAGCTTTGGTGGCTACATTGGCTAACCGCTCGAAAGCCGCAATAAATTCTGGGCGGCAATCCGGGTATCCCGAATAATCCACCGCATTGACTCCGATAAAGATATCTCGAATACCCAGTGCCTCGGCCTGGGCCAGCGCCAGAGAAAGAAAGACCGTATTCCGGGCTGGGACATAGGTCACCGGAATCACACCTCCCGCCGCTTGGTTGGGAATCTGTAGGCGGGAATCAGTCAACGCGGAGCCGCCGAATTGGTCCAGCGCGACGGAAACGATGTGGTGGCTCGTCACTTCCGACGCTGCTGCGATCCGCCGCGCGGCAGCCAGTTCCGCCGCATGGCGCTGCCCGTAATCGAAACTCAATGCATGGCACGCAATTCCCCGTTCTCGGGCAATCGCCAGCACCGTGGCGGAATCCAGACCGCCCGAAAGCAGCACTACCGCCTGTTCAATGGTCTCTTCGCACATCGAAAACCCCGGCCTTTCTACCTGCCGATGACATTCCCCCAAAGGTATTTGTGGAGCTGAATCTGAAACCTGACCGGCAACCTATCCCGCAATATCCATTCCGCAAGCCAGGCCGCCGGCAGTGTGTCCTCCATGGGAGAGAAAAGTACGCCGCAACGCTTGGCCAGCTCATACCGTTGCACCTGATCCTTGGACCACTGGTAGTCCCTCTCGTCGCAGATAACAAACTTCACCTGATCTTGAGACCTCAGATGGTCGATATTGCCGTAGCGATTGCGATCCACCTCACCAGATCCCGGGGTCTTTAAGTCCATTACCTTGACCACTCTGTGGTCGACCCCGGAGATATCCAGGGCACCGCTGGTCTCGAGCGAAACCCGGTAGCCATCGTCGCACAATCGAACCAGTAACGGCAGACACCCCGGCTGGGCCAGCGGCTCTCCCCCGGTTACCGTGACATACGCTATCTGGTATGCCGCTACCTTGTTACCGATCTCGGCGACTGTCATCCACTCCCCACCTTTGAACGCGTGGGCGGTATCACAATATCCACACCGTAGCGGACAACCCGTTAGCCGGACGAATACCGTGGGAACCCCAACCGATTCGGATTCTCCCTGAATGGAATGAAAAACCTCGGTGACCCGGAGCCGCTCGAAATTAGTCAATAAGATCGTAGCCCACTGCCAGCATCAGTGCGGCATCTCCCAGGAAGATCATATCTAAGGCAAAGCGGTCCTTCTTGAACCCGATAGAGGGAATAATCGCCGGCGCAAAACCATTGTGGTTGAACTCGACCTTGTCCTCGAACTCACCTTTGTAGCCGTGTACCACGCCTCCGGTCAATTTGACGTGAAAGTATTGATGAATCTTAGGCAACCGCCATTTTTTACCAAAATAGAGGTATTGAGAGAATTGACCAAAAGAATTGTTAAAGAGTGACAACCCATAAAGCCAATCGTTGGCCTTGTTGACCTCGAGGTTGCCAACGATCGGCGGGCCTTCGTGGTCGTCACTGGGGCTATAGTGAATATAACTACCGAGCTGTCCGTGCAGTTTGTCTCCCTCATCCCACAACTTCCAGGCATGTGCTGGACTTCCGATAAACAGCAAGAGTGTCAATGTAATTCCGCCGAACCGTACTGGGCACAAGGATTTATTGGTTGTCAACTTATCACTCCTAGGTTTTGTCCGTGGCAACGGTTACCCCGCACGGAAACCCGTAGATTGCTGGCAAGTTGCACACTCTGATTGGCACATTTCGCGGCCGCTTTCAACTCAACGGCGCTAACGAGCATCCGAGCGAAACCAATTCACCAGTACTTAAACAAGAGGCGATCTTACAAAATTGCCTCAACGCATTGTTATTAAATATTTTTCTTCCTAATAAACTCTTGAGCTAGACGAGCGGCGGAAGAATCCGGATAACGCTGAATCAATGTATCGAGGGTCTGGCGCGCCAGTTTCGACCTTTGCTGGTCATATTGGATATAACCGATCTTCAGCATAGCACCCGGCACCTTGCTGCTCTCGGGGTAACGCTTTAGCACCTTGGAAAACTCATCCAGTGCGACGTCGAAATCCCGGGTTACGTAACTCGCCTCCCCCAGCCAATACTGAGCATTGTCCGCATAGAGCCCCTCTGGGTACTTACCCAGAAAACGGGTAAAGGCTTCGCGCGCTTCATCGTAGCGTCGCTGAGTCAGTAGTTCAAAGGCTTTCTGGTAATCCCGCTCTTCGGCTGCCGTCGCTTCGGTCGCCTGAGGCACGGAAAACGAACTACCTGGTGACTCCACCGGCGAAGGGGGCGAAGCATCCCCGGGCGGTCTTCCCGTGGGTGCCGGTGTCTCGTCCGTCCCCGGGCTACCTCCGTTTAAGCGGCTATCGATATCCAGATAGAGGTCCCGCTGGCGGGTCTTCAATGCCTCCATGGCGTGGCTCTGCAATTCCAACTCTCCCCGCAACTGCTGGACCTCGCGTTGCAGCCCATCAACCCTGAGAGCCTGTTCAGATAGGGCCTGGACCCGCCGCTCCAGCAGTTCGACGCGTTGCTCCAAATCGGCCGCCCGGGCCATCGGCAACGACAATGAGGCTACACTCAACAGGACGGCCGTGTACTGCACTGGACTCAGCGGCATCAATACAATAATTCCACTCGACGGTTCTGAGCCCAAGCGGCCTCGTCCGAACCCGCAACCAATGGCCGTTCTTCACCGAAACTGACGGTGGTGATCTGATGTTCTGCCACGCCTTGAGACAGCATCAGCCGCCGCACGGAGTCGGCCCGCCGTTCACCTAAGCCGATGTTGTACTCCCTGGACCCCCGTTCGTCGGCGTGCCCTTCCACAGTGACCACCACCGTAGGATTCGCCACCAGGTAGGCGCCATGTGCGATCACCACATCCCGGTAATCCTCCCGAACCGAGGCGGAATCGTAATCAAAATAGATGATCCGGGTGGATACCAGGCTATTGGGGTCATCAAGTGGGTTTCCATTCCAGCTCCCTCCTTCCCTAGCACCCGCAGTCGCAGCACCGGCCATACCCGCATCACTGACTGGCGCCCCGCCCCCATCCTGTTTTCCGGAACTTCCCGACATGGACGAACAACCGCCAATTGCCAACATCAGCATCAGCAATGGGAACATACTTACCTTTTTGAGCTTCATTTATC
This sequence comes from Gammaproteobacteria bacterium, assembly GCA_020445415.1. GTDB lineage: Bacteria > Pseudomonadota > Gammaproteobacteria > Chromatiales > Chromatiaceae > HKST-UBA178. The sequence goes on from JAGRGP010000149.1 coordinate 3,788, forward strand.
CCTCCTGTTGGAATCTGTATAGGGTGACCAAACCGGCTCGCGAATATCTCCGCCTCCCTGGAGAGCTAGCCGCTGATGGACCCGTCCGTCCACAGACACGGCTGCCAGCTCGCCCTTGCCACTACTCTTGGTGGCGTAAATTATCACGCCGCCGTTTGGCGCGAAACTGGGAGATTCATCCAGATGCCCCCTGCTCAATATGCTGAGACTTCCCGTGTTGAAGTTGAGCAACCCTATCCTGTAATCCGCTCCCACTCGTGTAACCAGCGCCAGCGACTTCCCATCGGGTGAATAGGACGCCCGAGCATTGTAGGTTCCTTCGAAGGTCAGCCGCCTCACCCTGCCACCCGTGGACTGAACCTCGTAAATCTGCGGCTTTCCTCCGCGATCGGAAGTAAAAGCGATAGCGCGCCCATCCGGCGACCACGCGGGTTCAGTATCAATGGCATAGTGATCGGTCAGGCGCTGTAACACCTTGGTATTGAGGTCGAGCACATAGATATCAGGGTTCCCATCTTTGGACAGGGTCAGTGCGAGCCGGCGGCCATCCGGCGACCAGGCAGGCGCGCCGTTGATTCCGGGATAGGCCGCAACCTTGTACCGTACACCGGTAAACACCTCCTGTACGTAAATCGCGGGCTTACCGCGTTCGAAAGACACGTAGGCTAATTTGCGGCCATCAGGTGACCAAGAAGGCGACATCAACGGATCTGCCGAGTTGACGATCGTTTGTGCATTGTAGCCATCCGCGTCGGCAATCTTCAGAGCGACTTGTTGGGCACCGGCCACGCCCATCGCGGTCACGTAGGCAATCCGAGTGGCAAACGCACCCCGTTGCCCGGTCAGCTTCTCAAAGACAATATCGGCGATGCGATGGGCGGTAATTCGCAGATCTCGTTCCGTGGTTGGAATGCTGAAAGCGGCGAGCTGAGCCCCCTTGAAGACGTCGAACAGTTGAAACCTTATCAGGTAAGCCCCGGTGCCGTTAGGCTGGACCGACCCCACGAGCAAATTCTCCATGCCCAGTACCTTCCAGTCACGGAATACCACATCGCTGCCGTTGCTGGGCCTAGCCAGCATATCCTCTCTCGGCAATACTTTGAACCGTCCGCTACGCGCCAAATCATCGCTGATGACCTGGGCGACATCCTCGCCCGGACCACTCCCTCCGCCCTGAAAAGCAAAGGGCACCACCGCGATGGGCAACGCACCCGCGGCTCCCTCCGTGATCTCGATGGTGAGTGCTCCCCAGGCTTGGGATTGCATAACTCCGATCAATAAAAATGCGAGAAACTGTTTCATAAATGAATTCTAATTACTTGGATCAAATACAAAATTAATATCTCTAAATCTCTCAAATAAGGAATCGTCAGGTACAGGCAGAGGCTCCGCTTTGTATACTGCCGCCTCAGCGGACCTATCAAAAGTATCGTTGCCACTGCTCTTGATAATGCTCACCGCGATGACGTTGCCTCCTTTAGCCAACCGGACCCTGAGCGTACACTTTAGCCCCGTTCCTATACCTTCCAACCGCACCCAATTCTGATTGACCTTCTGCTGAATCTGCAACATGAAGCGTTCTGTTACCCGGGCATTATGTTCCGCCACCATGGCCGCCTCAAGCTCCGCTTCCCGCGCTTTACGCTGGCGCTCGGCCTCCTCCTTGCGCCGCCTCTCCAATTCGGCCTGTTTCCGGGCCGCCTCCTCCTTACGTTGCTTCTCCAATTCGGCCTGCT
>JAGRGP010000150.1 GCA_020445415.1 Gammaproteobacteria bacterium
ACGGCCTGAGCAACCAGCGCGGCACGCTGGCGATGGCCCGCACCGGCGATCCGAACTCGGCGACGGCGCAGTTCTTCATCAACGTCGTCGACAACCCGCGCCTGGACAGCTACGGCGGCGGTTACGCGGTCTTCGGCCGCGTGATCGCCGGCATGGACGTCGTCGACAAGATCCGCACCGTGCCCGTGGGCAACCGCGCGGGCCACCAGAACGTGCCGCTCGAGCCCGTCACCATCACCAAAGCCACCCTGGAGAACTGAACCATGTCCCAACAAGTCAAGCTCGAGACGAGTGCCGGCGAGATCCTGATCGAACTCGACGCCGAGAAGGCGCCGCTGTCGGCGCAGAACTTCATCGACTACGTGAAGGCCGGCCACTACGACAACACCGTGTTCCACCGCGTGATCCGCGGCTTCATGATCCAGGGCGGTGGTTTCGATCAGAACATGGACCGAAAGCCTACCCACGAACCCATCAAGAACGAGGCCAAGAACGGTCTGAAAAACGACCGGGGCACAATCGCCATGGCACGTACCAACGACCCCCACTCGGCGACCGCTCAGTTCTTTATCAATCACGTGGACAACGACAAACTCAACTATCCCAGTTTCGATGGATGGGGGTATGCCGTGTTTGGACGCGTTACCCGGGGGATGGAGACGGTAGACACCATTGCCGACACCTTTACAACCAGCCGAGGGGGAATGAAGAACGTTCCGGAAGAACCGGTGTTCATCGAAAAGGTCACCCGGATCTCTACCCCATGATTTGACAGGAGACCTCTTCCAGATGATTACTCTCAAGACCAACCACGGCGATATCGTATTGGAACTCGATACCGAGAAGGCACCAATAACCAGTGAGAATTTTCTTCGCTATGTGCGGGATGGCCATTACGACGGCACCCTGTTTCACCGGGTGATTGGCAACTTCATGATCCAAGGGGGTGGCTTCCAGTCAGGCATGGTCGAGAAACAGACCCGGGAGCCAATTCAAAACGAGGCCAATAATGGGCTGAGCAACCTGACCGGCAGTATTGCCATGGCGCGTACCATGGCACCCCACTCCGCTAGCTCTCAGTTTTTCATTAATGTGGCAGACAACACATTCCTCGACCACCCGGGCCAGGATGGCTGGGGTTATTGTGTATTCGGCAGGGTCACCGAGGGTATGGAGGTGGTAAACAAGATCAAAGGCGTGGCCACCACCAGCCGCCGAGGGCATCAGGACGTTCCGGTTGACGACGTGATTATCGAACAAGCGGTGATCGAGGAATAGGGTGGCAGAAACACTATTTATCTCCGATCTGCATCTCAAGCCAGAACACCCGGACACCATCGAACTGTTTCTGCGCTTCCTCAGGGAGCAAGCGCGTGACGCGAACCGATTGTACATACTGGGAGATCTCTTCGATGCCTGGATCGGGGACGATTACGATGCTCCACCCATACCAAAGATACTCGCCGCCATGGGAGCACTCGCCGCTACCGGGACAGATCTCTGCTTCATGCGTGGCAACCGGGATTTCTTGGTTGGCGAGAGATTCGCGGCCATTACCGGTTGCACCCTGTTGGATGATCCCTGCACCGTAACGATCGATAACCGAAACGTTTTGCTGATGCATGGAGACCTGTTGTGCAGCGACGATATCGACTATCAGAAGACCCGTAGCTTGGTACGGTCGCCTGCCTTTATCGAGGAACTCCTCACCAAACCCATCCCTGAGCGAATCGCGCTTGCCGCCGAGTTTCGCCGGCGCAGTGGCGAGGCGATCTCGATGAAGGCCCAGGAGATCATGGATGTCAACCAAGCGACCGTAGTGCAGACCATGCGGGAAGCGGGCGTTGACCTCCTCATCCACGGACACACCCACCGACCAAACCATCACCACTTCCAACTTGACGGACGGGAAGCCACCAGGATCGTGCTTCCCGAATGGCAAGAGGGACGGGGGGGCTTCCTGCGTGCACGGGGATCTGTGTGGACCACGGAATGGTGGAGCTGAGCAGGAATCTTCGGAGTTTCGCAGGCCAGCCAAAAAATACCGGCGACCCAGCCCGCTGAGTCTAAAGTCCGAACCGCTGGTGCCGCTCTATGGACCATGAACCGGACTCTTGAAATCCTCTGCCTGCTGGTACTTCTGTTGAGTGCAGTAGAACCCGCGCTTGCAAACAAGTTTCAGACGATTGGAAGCGGAGTCAGCGGGCTGAATCGGGAAAAAATCGAGCTACTACAAAAAATTAGTCTTTACGCCGGGTTCTTCTTCTTTTTTCTGACGGCTGTCGCACTGTTGACCCGAAAACGCTTTGAAGGATTTGTGGGTTTTTCCTCCCGCAAGGACAAAAGGATCATTATCAAGGGGTGCGCCGGGCTGGCGGTGGCGGGTACTTTGTTCGCCTTACTCGGCCTGATTTAACACCGGTAGTTGGAAATCCGTTGATTTCCGTCATCACCTGCACAGGCGTTGCAGACGCGCCAGTTCCACATCACTGAACCCGGCTTGGCGCCTGGCATCGAGGTTTAAGGGACAGCGTATTTCGCCGCTGCCAACGCTTTCCAAAAGATCAAAAAAGGTATTCTCGGGATCGATGGCACGTTGGTCGCACAGATAACGGAACCAGCGGCTGCCTGCCTCAACATGTCCGATTTCATCCGCCAGAATCCGAGACAGGATTTCCACCATGGGGCGATTTTTCAGCGCCCTGAATCGCTCGATCATCCCCGGTGTGACATCCAATCCCCGGGCCTCCAGCATACGGGGCACCAATGCCATGCGTGCCAGTGGATCGTGGGCGGTTCGCATGGCCATATCCCAGAGGCCGTTGTGCCCTGGAAGATCACCGTAATCGCAGCCTTCCGCCCTGAGCCGGGATTGTAGCAACAGAAAATGTCCAGCCTCTTCCGACGCTATCCGCACCCAGTCATCGTAGTAGGCCGATGGCATGTCGCGGAAACGGCAAAGCGCGTCACAGGCCAGGTTAATCGCGTTGAACTCGATGTGCGCCAGAGCGTGAATAAATGCTTGGCGTCCCTTATCGGTTACCAGGGAACGCCGGGGCAGCTCTCTAGGATGCACGAGATCGGGACGGGGCGGCTGCCCTGGAGTTACCAGCTCGGGCAATGGCAGCGGGCGGATATCCAGCTTGCCGCTTATCCAGTCCCGAGCTAAGGCCTTCACCTGGCTTAGCTTGTCCCGCGGGTCCTTGGCCAAAAGGCAAAGCCGGGCCCGGGCAAACAAATTGGTCTCCCTGTGGACATCAACCATCTGACTGGTTCCCACCCAGCCGCAGCCCGATAAAGAGATCCATGACATTAGTCCCGGTGGGGCCAGTGCGGATCAGATCCCCACTGCTCAGAAGGAACGAGCCGGAGTCGGCGCCGGCGAGTGCTCGGGAAACGTCCTGGCCCGCCCGCTGTCCGCGCCCCAGCGTACCGCCATCAACCACTGCGCCGGCATCCTCTCCCGGACCATCGGTCCCATCCGTTCCCGCCGCCAGAAAACAGATATCATCTCTGCCACAGATTACCTTGGCCGCCGCCAGGGCTAGGTGTTGATTACGCCCCCCACGCCCCGGATTGTCGGGCAACCGCATGGTCGGTTCACCCCCCCAAATAGAGACTCCCGGACGCGCATCCAACATCTCCATCGCCAATCTATGCCCGGCCGTTTCGGCCGCCGAATCGATCAGTGCTCGATTGATCCGCACCGGGTAGCCGAGTGAACGCGCGGTATCCGCCGCACCTTCCTGGGCAGCCGCCAGATTTGCGACAATATGGATCTGTGGTGAGCACCCTGGCGTCATGCGCTTTGGAACACCACCGTCAACAAGGGCTTGTAGCCAGTTCGGCCAGGCCGCTCCGGGAATCGTGTCTGGCGGCGCGACTGTTGGCACCAATAAACCCGAGCCAATTACCGACGGATCGTCTCCCGGCACATCGGAAATCAGCAGCAGGGTCACCGGACGTTTGCCGACAGCACCCAACAACCCGCCACCTTTGATCTGGGAAAGCGCCCGGCGTACTCCATTCATTTCGTGAATGGGCAACCCGCTGGCCAGTAGCCATTGATTTACCCGACGGAGATCATCGGCGGTCACTCCGGGCGTCAACACCTCCACCAGGCTGGAAGTTCCTCCGGAAATGAGGAAGAGCAACGGCCGCTCCGGGGGCAGTGAGCTCAGGTAGCCAAGCAGCATCTGGCCGGCCCTTAAGCTGCCCTCGTCGGGGATCGGATGCCCACCTACCAGTCCACGTAACCGGTTCCTATGCAACTCGTCATCATCCAGATGCCCGGCCTTGGAAATCACCAAGCCATCCACCACCCGGCGTCCCAAGATGTCTATCGCCCCCATCGCCATGGATTGCGCCGCCTTGCCGATGGCGATCAGCGAGCATCCCGCCTGCGGAGGCTGGCGTTGCAAATAGTCACCCACGACGGCCCGACCTTCCACCCGGGCCAATCCACCGCGAAAGATAGTCAACAGATCCTGTCTGGCGCCGCTCAGATCCACGGCTCGCTTCTCCCAAGCCGACAGCGCAACCATTCATTCACCCCTTGCGCCCAAGGTCCGCATCCGGGATGGGTGAATTGTGATAAGCTCCCGCTATCCTGCCGGTTCATGCGAAGGGGATTCACGTTGAAAAGTATTCTGCGGCGCCGTCGGTACAGTCGGAATATCCTCATAGAAATGGCTTTGCTCGCGGCCATTGTGGGAGCCCTGATTGTCTGGAAGTTTGAGTTCATCAACAGTGTTTATCTGCAGCACCAACTCACACCCACCGGCATCATCATCAATGGGACTATCGTGCTGCTGTTTGGGCTGGGCATCGTGAGAATGGTCTGGATGCTTATCCACTACGACCGGGAAGAACAGGCAATTGCCCAAGTCATCGATAACATCGACCAGGGACTCAAACCCCTTTCGGAGGTGCACTCCGAGCGCATTATCGCCATGCGTTACCACACCTTGGAGGCACTCCACAAGGGCAATACCCCGATCAATCACAACGCCCTCGCCTCGACCCTGGTGGCCCGGGAAAGCACTCGCAACAGTCTACCAAAGTTCATCAATAACATACTGATCCTGAGTGGTGTATTTGGCACTATCGTCTCCCTCTCCATCGCCCTGCTCGGCGCTTCCGATCTTCTTGAATCCGCAGTCAACGTGGATGGTATGGGATTAGTGGTACACGGCATGTCGACCGCCCTATCCACCACGATTACAGCCATTGCCTGCTATGTTTACTTTGGCTACTTCTACCTCAAACTAACCGATGCCCAGACCCACCTGGTGAGCGCTGTGGAACAGCTCACGACCCGCTATTTCATGCCGCGTTTCCAGGTTCAAACGGAAACCGTGTTGCTGCAGTTTGCCGGACTCATCCGCTCCCTGCAGGAACTGATTGGGCAAATGCGGAATTCCCAGGAATCTTACCAGAACCTTGCCCGGGAGATGCAGAACTCCCAAAGCGCGTTCGAGGATCTTGAAACTCGCATTATTTCCGCATTGGTGGATGTGCACCGAACCAAGATTCAGCCGATCACCGACGAGATAAACGATATCAAGTCGCTGCTGCGATTGGGCTTCCGGCTGCCGGAAGAGTAATGGGGAGCATCCGCGCCACCAAGATGCTGAAACGAATCGACCTACCAATCCTACCTAACCTGCGGCTGGAGCACCCGGCATGATGTCGGATAACGGTTTCATCGATCTACGCCTGAATGCTCAGTCGGGGCAGAATCAAGAGAGCTTCTGGCCCTCCTTCACCGATATCATGACAGTGATCGTCATGATCTTCATGATCGCCATGGTGATCCTGCTGTTGAGGAACATTGAACTCGTGCAGCAGTTGCGGGCAACCATGGAGGCACAACGTTCGGCCATGGAGTTGGCCCGTTCCACCGGAGAGGAAAAGGAGGGGCTGTCATTGCGTCTGATAGCCGCGGAGAACGAACTCTCCGCACGCCGGTTGGAGCAGCTCAAACTTGACGAAACCAATCGTCGTCAGCAGCGCACCTTGGAGCATCAGATTGACGAGATCGCGGCGTTAAGATCGGCCAACGCTGCCCTGACCTCCAAACGCGAGCAGTTGGAAGGCGAGAAGCGGATACTGAACGAGCGCCTTACACAATCCAGCGACAGCGTCCGGTCGTTGCAAGAGGATCAGCTGCGTCTACAGCGGGAACTTGCCTCCGCTCAAGACCGGCTGGCAAGCGCCCAACGCCAACTGTCGGTAATTCAACAAACTGTCGCCAGCATGCAACGTTCCCAGGAGGAGACACAGCATCGCTATGACGAGCTCGATCGGCGTTTTGGAGAACAATCACGGGAGCTACTGGAGGCCCGAGGCGCGGTGCGCCGTTCCGGTACGCAACTAGACCTGTTGCAGGGTGAATACGACGAATTAAAGGTTAAATACAACGAATTGTTCAAGCCCGCCCGCACTTCGGAGGGGCGGTACCTGGTGGAGGTTCGTTACTATAAAGTGGGAGACAAGCCTCGGATAGAGTTTGCCACCGAAGAAGATGGCCGGTTCATCGAATTGAGCCGGGAGGAATTGGAGCGACGCCTGGGGGCGCTCAAACAAGCAAAAGCTCAGGGGCTCTACATCAAGGTAATCTTTCCCGAGGATAGCGGCTTGACCTACACCGAGGCATGGAAATTTACCTCGGAACTCCACGCTCGCTACGACTATTACGCTCAGGAGAAGAGTGGAGTTCTCACAACCCCCAAGGATTCGCCTTAAGGGCGCGAGTCTTGAACCTCCGCCTGTCACGCACTCAGGTCGTCACGCGCATCGTTCTGCCGTTTGCCCTCGGCTATTTTCTCTCCTACCTATTCCGCACCATCAACGCGGTGCTGTCCCCGGATCTAGTCGCAGAACTGGGATTGGAGGCCGACGATCTCGGATTGCTGACCGCCACCTACTTTATTACCTTCGCCGCAGCTCAGTTGCCTCTGGGGATATTGCTCGACCGCTACGGACCCCGCCGAATTGAGGCAGCCCTGTTGTTACTGGCGGCGCTGGGAGCCCTGGTGTTTGCCATGGGCGATCATCCTGCGCAGCTGATCGTCGGCAGAGGATTGATCGGCTTGGGAGTGTCCGCCTGTTTGATGGCCGCCTTCAAGGCATTCACCCAGTGGTTCGACCACGGACAGTTGCCATTGGTGAATGGAGTGATTATGGCCGCGGGGGGATTAGGCGCGCTCACCGCTACCGCACCCGTGGAAGGATTGCTGCAGTTCATGGACTGGCGCGGGGTATTTCTGATCCTGAGCGTAGTTACCCTAGGCAGCGCCACGATAATCTATCTAGTCGTTCCCGACGCCCATCCCAGGGCTCCCCGTGAAGACTGGAGTGCTCAACTCAAGGGTATCCGGTCGGTATTCACCGACCGCTTCTTCTGGCGCGTGGCGCCACTCACCACCTTGTCTCAATCCTCGTTTATTTCTATCCAAAGCCTGTGGTCCGGACCCTGGCTCAGAGATGTAGCGGGTCTCAGCCGTAACGACTCCGCAGAGGTATTACTGCTCATCGCGGTGGCGATGATGAGCGGCTTTCTCGGCATGGGTTTGCTCGCAGAGCGGCTGGCTCGTTTGGGTATACCCCCGGTCAAGGTATCGGCAACCGGCATGCTGTTGTTCATCGCCGTGCAATCCGTCATTCTTACCTCTCCGACAGCCTCGTGGGTAACCCCCTTATGGATGCTGTTCGGGTTCTTTGGTACCGCGGGAATCATTCAGTACGCCAGTCTTTCCCAACACTTCCCACGAAATCTTTCGGGGCGGGTTAACACCGCCGTCAATCTCATGGTGTTCGTGGCCGCTTTTCTACTACAGTGGGCGGCTGGCGCAATCATCAACCAATGGCCCCAAGTGGCACCGGACCACTATGCCGAGGCCGGTTACCGAGCCGCCTTCACCCTGTTACTGTCACTGCAGATTGCCGCCTTTATCTGGTTTCTAATTCCCGGAATCCGATCCCGGGCACCGGCTCACCATTCAGTACCTAAGCGTTGAGAACGCAGCTGATGCCACGTACCTCCTGGGAAGCACTACTGCCTTACTTGCTGATCCCAATCCTGATCTATCTTGCGTTGTTAGTGCTGCTCTATCTGTCACAGACCCGGCTGCTGTATCTCCCCAACCTGCCCTCCCGGGCGCTCGAACGGACCCCCGCTGACCTAGGGCTGATGTATCACTCGGTCTACCTCGAAACCGAGGATGGCATAAAACTCCACGCCTGGTTCGTGCCTGTGGCAATGCCTCGGGCAACGTTACTACTGTGTCATGGAAACGCCGGTAACATCTCTCATCGCCTGGAGACTCTGGCGTTGTTTCACCGTCTTGGGTTGGCCGTGTTGATATTCGACTATCGGGGTTACGGTTTAAGTGAAGGGCAGCCTTCGGAGGGGGGAACCTATCTTGATGCCGAGGCAGCCTGGCGTTATCTGAGAGAGACACTCCAGATTCCCGCCGATCGTATAATTCTGTTTGGCCGGTCCCTTGGGGGCGCGGTGGCCGCTCAACTGGCTGCCCACCATCGGGCTGCCGGCTTGATCTTGGAGTCCACGTTCACGTCGGTTCCCGAGTTGGCCGCCTTGCTGTATCCCCTGTTTCCGGCACGCTGGTTGTCCCGTTTTCGCTACGATACCCGCAACGCCCTGGGAGAAATCGATTATCCGGTAATGATCATCCACAGCCGCGACGACGAAGTCATCCCTTTCGAACAGAGTGAGCGCCTTTTTGAGGCCGCCTCCCCTCCCAAGCGGTTCCTCGCCCTGAGTGGTGGGCACAACGAGGGATTTCTGCGCAGCGGTGACCGCTACATCGAGGCGCTGGACAGTTTTATAAGTAGCCTGACAAAGCGCAAGGACGGCTGATCTGGGTCAGCACACCGCGTGGCAATGAACTTCAAGCCGTTCAATAATTATCACTAGAAGATGTAGGGGAACAACCCTGTCCGTTCCTGACACCCCGGGGTACCCTAAAGTGCGGAAGGGGCTACTGACGGATTAGCGAGGAACCCGAGATGTCGGTGATCAAACACTTGGCAAGCGGATGCAGATGGATTAGACCTATCGTCCTGATGTTGTTGGTGGGAGGAAGCGCAATAGCGGATTCCCCAGGCTACGGTGATCTGCGCCGCGGTATGATCGAAGAGATTCACGCGGACGTACGTGCCACGGTTACCTACATCGAGAAGGATGCATTGGACAAGCGGGTTTTGGACGTCATGTCAGTGATCCCTCGTCACGCCTTTGTCCCGCAGGACCAGAAACCCCATGCATACGAAAACCGACCCCTGCCAATTGGCCATGGCCAAACCATCTCTCAACCCTATATCGTGGCCTTGATGACTGATTTGATAAGACCCTTGCCGGGCCACCGGTCGCTTGAAATCGGCACGGGTTCCGGTTACCAGGCGGCCGTACTCGCCGGGCTGGTCGATACGGTTTATACCATCGAGATCATAGAGCCGCTAGGGAAGGCGGCGGCGACGCGTTTTGCCGCTTTGGGCTATCCCAATATTGTCTCCAAGATAGGGGACGGCTATTACGGCTGGGAATCCCAGGCTCCTTTCGATTCCATTGTGGTAACCGCCGCCTCCAGCCAAATCCCCCCGCCGTTGATCAACCAATTGAAACCCGGAGGCCGTATGATCATACCCATTGGCGGACGCTTTCAGGTGCAGCAGCTAATGCTCGTTGAAAAACAGCAATCCGGTGCCTTGTCTACCCGGCAGCTTCTACCGGTGCGTTTCGTCCCTCTCACAGGGGAACATTGAGCGCGGGGCTCATGCCAAGCACCGCCCGCCTCAACGGTCTGGAAACGGCCCCTAAGTCATCGCGTATCCGTCTAACCACTCGCTCCCCTGCGCCAGGCGACACGCAACCCTCGCGCCCACCTCCGCGCCTCGCTATCATGCTCATCTCCGCCGCCGCACTGGCTTACGAAGTATTACTCATGCGGCTATTCTCGATCATTCAGTGGCACCATTTCGCCTACATGATCATAAGCCTGGCCCTCCTGGGCTACGCTGCCAGCGGAACCTTTCTCAGCCTATTCGGCAAACGACTGACCGATTATTTCCACCGTGCCTTCACCTTGAACGCGATCCTATTCGGGTGCAGTGCCATTGGCTGTTTCCTATTGGCTCAACAATTCCCCTTCAATACGCTGGAGATGTTCTGGAATCCGGATCAGTGGTGGTATCTGCTGGGAAGCTATCTGCTGCTGTTTATACCCTTTCTGTTCGCCGCTACCTGTGTTTGCCTCAGCTTTTCCCGCTTTCCCGAACACATCCCAACGATATATGCCTTCGATTTGCTTGGGGCAGGTATCGGCGCACTGGGGGTCATAACCCTATTAATGCTGTTAAATCCTTCTGGAGTGCTTCAGGTGGTGGCGGCAACCGGACTGGCGGCCGCCACCCTTGAGGCGACTGCTGATCAGGCCGGCAATTGCCGACGCCGAACCCTGGGTTTAACAGGCATCCTGGCTATCGTGGCCGTGATATTGATACCTGCCCAATGGCTGGCCTTGAAACCGTCTCAATACAAAGCACTGAGCCAGACCCTGCAAATCCCCGCAGCCCAGATAATCGACGAGCGATCCAGCCCCCTTGGCATGGTATCGGTGGTGAAGAGTCCCCAGATCCCTCTACGCATCGCCGAGGGGCTCAGCCTAAACAATCGCACCGAGTTACCTACTCAACTGGGGCTATTCGTGGACGGAGAAAGCGCGGGTGCGCTAAATCAGTTCCGAGGCAACCGGGATGCGCTGGCCTGGCTAGATTATCAGACATCTGCGTTGCCCTATCACCTCCACCCTCCGGAACGGGTACTGATACTCGGCTTGGGAGGCAACGGAGTGCTCCAAGCCTGGTACCATCGCTCACCTCAAATCGAGGTGGTGGAGCCCAACAAACAGATCGCCGATTTGTTCCAGTACGACTTCCGCGAGTTTACCGGTTGGGGGTTGCTCAAGGGACGGGTCCGGGTTCATAACCGGGACGCCCGTCAATTTTTTACCACCGCGACGGCCGGGTATGACCTAATTCAAATATCGCTGGTGGATGGCACCTCCGCGGCAGCCAGCGGTGTTTACGGACTCAACGAAAATTTTCTCTATACCCGAGAGGGAATCGCCCTATATCTTTCGCGACTTAACCCCGGTGGTCTGCTGGCGATTACCCGCTGGGTCAACCTGCCACCCCGGGACAATATTAAACTACTGGCTACGGTGATCGACGGCTTGCGGCTCACCGGGGTTCACGGGATCGACCGCCGACTAGCTCTAATCCGCAATTGGAATACCACCACCCTGGTGGTAAAAAACGGCCTGTTAAACAACGAGGAAATAGACCGGCTGCGTATCTTCTGCGAACCGCGCTCCTTCGATCTGGCCTATTATCCGGGTGTTGTCCCGGGAGCGGTAAACCGCTTCAATTTACTGCCAGCGCCTTACTTCTACCAAGGGGCGCAGGCCCTGTTGTCTGACGATGCCAAAACATTCTTTGACCATTATAAATTCCACGTCCAGCCAGCCAGCGATGACCGTCCCTTTTTTTTCGACTACTTCAAATGGTCGGCGCTGCCCGAGATAATTTCTCTGTATCGGTTAGGTGGAGTTTCTCTCCTGGAATTGGGCTATCCCATCCTGGTACTGACCCTGATTCAGGCGTTGTTGGCAGGCATACCCCTGATACTGGTACCCTGGATGTTCTTCAAGTCCGAAGGACTTTCCTCCGATCTCATCTCGCTATCACGGGCCACTCGTTATTTTATGGCAATCGGGTTTGGTTACCTGTTTATCGAGATTGCCTTTATCCAGAAATTCATCCTATTCCTTGGCCACCCGATCTATTCTGTAGCGGTGCTACTTGGAGGATTTCTAATCTTTTCCGGAATCGGCAGCAGCCAGGCAAGAAGGATTCTCCGACCGGGTTTCGAGCGTCAAGGCACGCTGCTGATCGCCGCCTTGATCACACTGCTTAGCCTGCTTGAACCCCTGCTGATGCCCTCGTTGTTTTTCCGGCTCGCGGAGTTGTCCATGCCGGTCAAGATATTGGTTACCCTAGCGCTGACCGCTCCCCTGGCTTTCCTCATGGGCCTACCATTCCCACTGGGGCTGGCGCAAGTGGCCCAACGAGCCTCTCGACTCATACCCTGGATATGGGGGATAAACGGTTTCGCATCGTTAACCGGGGCGATCCTCGCCACCCTGCTGGCGATACACATCGGATTCGACCGATTGCTAATGGTGGCCGGGATCTGTTACCTGGTTGCGGCCGCAGCGGGCCCTGGAACCTACCCTATGCACCCATCACTATCGGAAAAAAGGCCTGACCTAAAAGGCGCTGGTAAGCGGACAGAAGTGTGAACGAAAAGGAACTCGTGCCAGGGTCCTTCTGCCAAGGGAGTTGGTAAGGCGTGTCCTCCGCTGAGATATGGACCCGTTGTTTGCGAACCAGATCTATCAGTATGAAGACTGTGCGCCGCATCAGGCTATTCCCTACTTCGGAACTGCGCAACAGCGACGGCAATCAGTCCCACTTCCCGGATTCGCTTAGGTTCCGCCAAAAAACGGGTCCATATCTCAGCGGAGGGCTTGTAATATGATTCGTCCTCGCCGCCAAAAACTTTAGCCCGCTGTAATTGTGCATACCCTACCAGGGGATGGGCATCCGTTCCCGAAAAAAACCGCCGCTGGGACCATCGTCGGGCAAGGTCGCTAACCAGACGATAGTATCCACACCTTCCTCCGGCGATAGGCTAGCATCCTTGCCTCCCATGTCGGTACGCACCCAGCCAGGGCAAACGGAATTTACCTTGACACCGGTCCCCTTCAGTTCGTCGGCAAAGATACGGGTCAACGCATTCAAGGCGGTCTTGGAGAGACGGTATCCGGGAAAGCCACCATTCATCTCGGCAAGCTGGCCCATGCCCGACGAAACGTTCACCACCCTTCCGTGGCCTGCCATGACGGGAATCAGCAGTTGGCATAGCAACAACGGCCCATAGGTATTAGTCTCCATCCCCCTGCGTACAACCTCCAAGGACGTATCGAAGACACTGGTGCCCGTATTGCTCTCCCTGGTATCTGGAAAAATCCCGGCGTTGTTCACGAGCACAT
>JAGRGP010000151.1 GCA_020445415.1 Gammaproteobacteria bacterium
AGGAGGAGATCGAGCAGATCGCCCGGTTCAAGGATCTCTCGGTTGAACAACGCAGCCTCCTGCTGTCGGCGCGAAAGGAACCGGGCAAGTATGTCGAGGGTGTGGTGCTCTCCGACAATCTGGAAGCCCTTTTTCGCAACGTGCCACCCCCGCTTTCACTCGCGTTGGCTATGACGGAAAAGCACGAAAAAGCGGAGCGGGCTGCGATCATGCAGGAGAGGGGGTGTAGCGAGCTGGAGGCGGCGTATTGGATGGCAGAGGGGATTGCTGATGGCAGTAGCACGTGACCGTGGTTTGTCTGCGGGGCTCCCCATTCTTTGGTTTTTCCCGCCACAGTTTTAGGGCGTGGTAACCGACCCTGCCGCTAGGGACACCGCCGGTTGAGGTAAATTGGCTGGACGCTTATCAATTCTTGCTTGACTACAACCCTGTTCCCACGTTACCTCAGACAACGGCTGCGTCGGTATGGCGCATTTAACTTGAAAACGGTTCCAAGATGAGCGAATCTCCGTCCCAGGCGGTTAGTTAAAAAAAGAAGAAGCATGAGCAGTGCGGATAACCAAGGTTGGGCCAAGCCCTGACTGTGGCGCCATCCGCTATCGGCAGCGCTCGCTGAAACTAAGTTCTTAACCCTAATTCGATCACACTCATGCCTTCCTACGCGCCATAAACCAACAATCGAGACGGTTAAGGTGAGTTATCTCCCTTTGACGATCTACGGCATGATCTATGGGTATGGAAGATTTTAAAAATTGGATTCAGCAACTGCTTACGCTCAAACTGAATGAGCCAGAGACGTTACAGCAACTTCAGCATAGTGTACGCAATCAAATCCGAGGTGGAATTCACGCGGGAGATCGTTCTCAAATCCGTATCGGTGGCGTAGACGCGCACTTTCACCTGGGGGAAGGGGATACTGCCCGGGAGGTCATTGAAGAGTATCAGCGGGTGCAGGCGGTCCAGGCCGAATATATGCCGTTGGGGCAGATTGAGCCGGGACTGCTGAATCATTCCAAGGTGGGGGAGCGCACTATATTGATGCAAGATGTCCATGTCTCTGTGAATGCTCAGTTGCTGGCCGAGCAGACGGGGCGTGCCTGGCGGGCGGAGCAGGTTGCGGAGAAGGCGCGTCCACTCGATGAAGTGATCGGAGACAAAGATCACCGGCTGCTGGTATTGAAAGGACTGGCTGGAACAGGCAAAACCACCTTTGTAAACCATTTGCTGAGGCAGAGGAACAAGGACCCTAGCAGATTGCCGGAACCGCTTCGCAAGTTACCTTTCATCCATATTCGTCTGCGGGAACTCAATTGGCGTAAAAGCATAACGGAAAATCCGGTCTGGCAGGCGCTCCGATGCTCGTTGGGCGAAGTCGAAAACGTCGCGCGTATTGTAGAGGTACTCAAGCAACACGCCTTGCGCACCGGGGCTTATCTGTTGGTAGACGGGCTGGATGAACTCGCCGGTGATGATCAGGAGCGGCTCGCTTTTCTAGTGCGTCTTGCTGAATTGGCGGATAACGAACTTTTCCAGGATACCAGCCGGGTGCTGCTTACCACGCGGCCTCATGCTTTGTCGGATGGGCTGCCATTTGATCTGGCGCGATTTTCCCAAGCCGAATTATTGCCTTTGGCCAGGGCGCAACAGACCCAGTTTGTTGAGAACTGGTGGCGCCATCTCTCCATACAAAAATGGCCGCAGCGCATGGCATGGTCAAACGGGGATTGGGAGCGCAGAAAACGGGAGCTGCTTGCTTCGCTTGCCCTGGAGTCCGTGAGTAAGTTGGCGGAACGCCCGCTCTGGCTGACATTGATGATCATTTTACAAGTCGAACGCCCGGGTAGCATGCCCACCGATTCTGTGGCATTGCTGGACGAACTGACGGATTTGATGCTTCGGCGCTGGCCATCCTGGCGGCTGACCGAGCGGGAGGCGGTGGATGCAGACTCCCTGACGCGCTATTTCGAAAACGCAAAATACCGCGAGGCGTTGGAAAGCCTGGCCTGGCGGTTGCAGGCTGTTTCAGAGAAGACAAAGGATGCCGCGCATCTCGATACGGAGGCGCTGGAGTCAGATTTGGGAGGAAAGGTGCCCGAGGAGAGTCCCCGCGTTTTTCTCCAATACTTGAGCGAGGGAGCGGGCTTGCTGGAGCCCGATCAGCAGGGACGGATCGGTTTCCATTACCGGGTCTTTCAGGAATTCCTCGCCGCCTGTCATCTTGTCCGTCAAGCCGATTTCGAGGTGCAATTTCGCCATTGTTGCACGCGGGATCAAGCGCACTGGCGGGAATTGCTGGGCTATTCGGTAGGTATCCTGCGGCTTCGACAACCGGAATACGGATTGGCGGGCGCGCTTACCTGCCTGCTTCCGGAAGAGAGGCCCGACAGTTTAAACCGCAACAGCATGCAGGTGGCGGATTGGCTCGTTCTGATTCGCTGCGCCCAGGGGCTCTCCGGTTTGGGATTATCCGAGCACGAGAGAAAACGGCTCGAAAAGCCCTTGGGTAGGCTTCGCCACTGGCTGGTGGAGCTGATCGAAACCGGACAGCTTGATCCCCGTGAGCGTGCCGAGGCGGGGGATGCCCTCGGGGCTATCGGTGACCCTCGCTTTCACGGCAGAGAAAAATACCGCCTGCCCGCCCTCTATCGTGGCGAGCCGGAAAAATCCTGCGGTTTTATAAAAATTCCTGCCGGTGAGTTTCTGATGGGGTCTGACAAGGCCATCGATAAGGACGCTTTCGATGACGAGTGCATCAACGGCAAACCTCACCCGCAGCAGCTGGATGAAGATTTCTGGATCGGCCGTTACCCGGTTACGGTGGGCCAATACGCCTGTTTTGTCGATGATGGCGGTTACGATCGGGATGAGTTCTGGTCATCGGAAGGCCGTGCATGGCGGGATGGATCGCTGGACGCGAAACTGCGGGCCGATGCAGGCCGGGATTCCTGGATGAACGAACTTCTGACAATGCGTCCTCCAGCGGAGAGGCGGGAACCCTGGGAGTGGACCCGCCAGCAGCGTACGCCCACCCGGCCGGTCATCATGATCTGTTGGTATGAAACGGAAGCGTACTGCAACTGGCTGAACCGGCGGCTGCATGCATCGGGCATGGTGGATTGGATTTCAGCGGGCAGCGAATTCAGCGTGCGGCTGCCTACGGAACGGGAGTGGGAGAAGGCGGCACGGACCGGGCATGAGCAAATAGAGCCATGGCGTTATCCCTGGGGCAATGAGGAGTGGACCGAAGGCCGGGCGAACATCAAGGATTCAAAGATCGGCCATGCCAGCGCGGTGGGAATCTATGCGGAGGGAGCCACGCCTTTGGGTTTGCACGACATGGCCGGGAACGTATGGGAGTGGAGCTGTTCCTGGTGGTCGGCGGATTATCCCTACCAAGCGGACAAGAGCGAGGCGGAAACTGCGCCGGGTGGGAACTACCGCGTGTTGCGCGGGGGTTCCTGGGTCGGCATTCAGAGGCGCGCCCGCTGCGCGTCCCGCGTCGGGGACTTTCCCGACTACTGGAACGACTATGTGGGATTTCGAGTGGTGTTGTCCCTGGCTGTTGATTTCTGAATACTGATTTCTGAATTCTGGTAATTACATAAGCATCGATGGCACGGCAGTACGAAAACCTGTTTCCCGGCATCATTGAATTTGGCAACCTCTACGCCGCATTTCGCCGGGCGGCGAAGGGTAAACGCGGCAAGTGGGAGGTGGCGGATTTCGAATGGAATCTGGAGTCGGAGCTGTGGCGGCTACATGAGCAATTGGGTGACGGCAGTTACAGACCGGGTGGTTACTACTCTTTCTATATTCGTGATCCGAAGCATCGCCTGATCTCTGCAGCGCCTTTCCGGGACCGGGTGGTGCACCATGCATTGTGCAATCTGATCGAACCTGTTTTCGAGCGTACTTTCATCGGTGACAGCTACGCCAACCGGGTAGAAAAGGGAAGCCATGCAGCCCTTGATCGTGCGCAGCGGTTCGCCAGAAGGTGCAGGTACGTTTTGCAGTGTGATGTCAGGCAGTTTTTTCCATCCATTGACCATGGAGTGCTGTTGCAGATACTACAGCGTAAGATCGCCGATGAACGAACGCTCGATCTATGCGGAAAAATTATCCAAAGTGGTGCAGGTGTATTGTCGCGAGAATATAAGCAAACCTATTTCCCAGGTGATGATCTGTTTGCCGCGCTTCGTCCGCGTGGGTTGCCTATCGGTAATCTGACCAGCCAGTTCTGGGCCAATGTTTACCTCAATGAGTTGGACCAGTTCATCAAGCGTCAGTTACGCTGCAAAGAATATTTGCGTTACGTGGATGATTTTTTGCTGTTTTCCGATGATAAACAGCAACTCTGGAATTGGAAATTAGAGGTAAAGCAGTACCTGATTGCGTTGCGGCTTTCACTGCATGAAAAGGAGAGTACGGTCTATCCCGTAGAGAGTGGCATACCATTTCTCGGTTTTCGAATTTATCCTGACCACCGCAGGCTCAAGCGCCGCAACGGTGTGAATTTCTCCAGACGACTTCGGCGTAATTACCGTGCGTATGCGAGAGGAGAGTTGGCTAAGGAGGAACTGGATATAAGGGTCCAAGGCTGGATCGCCCATGCCAAGCATGGTGATACCTGGCGGTTACGTGCCTCATTGTTGAGAAACCCACTGCCAAAGCAGTAGACCCGGTGAGCCCACAATCACCAATCTTCAATCGTACCTATGACTTGTTGCGGTGGTTGGTTCCGGCGACGGTTCGGTTTCCCCGCGCACAACGATTTGTGATGGCGGAGCAATTGCAGGTGTGCGCATTTGAGTTTCAAAGGGAGTTGTTTGATGCAGCAGCGAGCGACAGGCCATTGAATCATCTGAGACGTGCCGATGCCTCTTTGAATCGCTTGCGTATGAATTTGCGCCTCAGTCATGAGTTGAGTCTGTTGTCGGTAGGTCAATATAGCCATGTATCCAAAATCGCCGATGAATTGGGGCGACTGCTCGGCGGTTGGTCGCGGGCAGTGAAACGAAATGACGGCGTGAGCGATATTTCGTAAACTGGGAGCGGGCCACTTCAGCACACCGCGTGTTGCGCGGGGGTTCCTGGATCAACAATCAGAGGAACGCCCGCTGCGCGTACCGCAACAGGAACAATCCCGACAACTGGAACAACAATGTGGGATTTCGAGTGGTGTTGTCCATAGCCCCTGTTAAGGCGACTTGCCTTCGGTAAATCCCGCTGCGCTCAAGGGTTCACGGGACGGTGCAGGGGGCCAGCTTGAAGTGTCCCGGGTCGCATCCAGGGTTTTGGTCGGCCAAATAGAGAAATGCCCGGTGTCCTGAGCAATCATGGTACCGGGCGACTTTCCCGGAGGGGATATGAAAAAAATCGCATGGTTTTTGGGAGCCGCCATAATGGGGGCGGTGGCGATCTTTGGTTCCGGCCCGATTTCCACCTACATCAATCAAAACACCAATTTGGTGCAGAACTTTTTTGGCTTCCTCGGTGCCTTGGGTGTCCTGATCGGTTTTTTCTCGAATCGTTCCGGCGATCCTACGCATAAACAGAAGATTGGCGTCAAAGGCGACATAGAGATGGGCGACGGCGGAGAGGTGAACATCGGTAACCGGACAAACACTGGCGCTCCGAAGAACAAACCGGAAACGGAAAATCAGGAAATACGCATGAAGGGCGTGAGAATGGGTGACAATTCGACGGTGAGTATTGGGAATACCGAATCCAGGGAAAGATAACTCTTGAGGTATACAGGGATGGTTGTGCTGAAAGATAAACTGCGTAAGTTGCTGGAGAGCAAGCGCCAGCTCGAATCCGTACGTGACATCCTAGGGCCCGGGCAGGTGGACGCCAAGCTGGATGAACTAGAAAGGGAAATCGTGAAGATCAGTACCCAAATTGAAGTGGGGGATATCCAGGCCGGTGACAATGCAAAAATTGAAATCGGCAACCAGACCACCATCGTGAAGGACGACCCCGAATCCTTGCTGCAATCTTACTACAGCTTTTTACGATCGCGCTGTGCCATCCTTCCGTTATTGGAGATTGAACAGGAGTCCGCGGGAGCGGAGTTCCCCCGTGTCGGTCTGCCAGATGTCTATGTTTCCGCCCGTGCAACGATGAGTATCGATGCGGCCGATGGCCGTTCACGTCAACTTGGCGATGCAGGTGACAGCTACGCTTTTGATAGGGGACAGGAGGAAAGTCACAGCAGATGCCTGTTGGAGTTGTTCGCCCATGAAAGTCTTGATCGCCTGGTATTGCTCGGCGATCCAGGCGGTGGAAAATCCGCTTTCGTCGATTGGTTGACCCATGCGCTGATTGACAATGATCCCGACCGATTACCTGAAACGCTGTTAAACCGATCCGTCATCCGCCTGTCGCTTCGGGATGTCTCCCTAAATGAAAATCCTAAAGCGGGCGAGCGTGGTAAGGCACAGATGCTTTGGCGTGCGTTGCAGGCGGATATCTCAACCAGACTGAATGAACATGCCGGAGAAAAGGTCACCCAACTGCTGCAAGAGCGATTTTGTAGCGAGCCGGGTGTGGTATTGCTGGATGGTTTGGACGAGGTCCCCGAGTCGGATGACAGGCGCACGCGGTTGCTGCAGGCAGTGGCTGATTTTCTGGGCGGTTTGCATCGCAAGACACGGGTACTGATTACAGCGCGGCCGTATGCTTACGATGATGAACAGTGGCGGTTGCCCGGTATCCCGGTGGCGCGTCTCGATGCGCTGGATGAGCCCGCAATCAAGTTGTTTGTACGGCAATGGTATGCCTGCGTGGCATTGCCCAGGCGCTGGAGCGAGATCGACATCTCCAACCGCGTTCGTGACCTGTTGGATGCCGTCAACAAATACCCTCATCTGCAAGCGCTCTCCGAGCGCCCGTTGTGGTTGACCCAGATTGCGTTGTTGCACGCCAATGATGGCCGGTTGCCCGAAGACCGTGCCGATCTGTATGAAAAAATGGTGAACCTGATGCTTACCGCCTGGCAGAATCGACTGCCCCAGGTGAGCGATGATGATTCGGCTCCAGGTGAACAGACGACAAAGGGGGTGTTGAAGTCGGGCGCCAAAGCGTTGCGCCGGGTACTGGAGCGGTTGGCGCTGCAGATTCACGAAGAGCAGGGTGCTTCCCGGCCAGGGGGTGACGTGGCCGCGGAGATCACCCTGGAGACACTCAGGAGCGCTTTTTGCGAATTGAAGGATGGTCACCCGGATGATTATCTTCGATATGTGCGCCATCGTGCGGGTTTGCTGATCGAACGCAGTCCGGGCCGGTACAGTTTCTCCCACAAGAACTTTCAGGAGTACCTTGCGGCCTGCAGACTGAGCGACGAAGGCAAAGCAAGGAGACGCTTGCTCGGCTGGCTGGCGTCCGATGCGGACTGGTGGCGCGAGGTTTTTCTGCTCTACATCGCGCGCAAAGGGCAGGGTGGACAGGACAATCAGGTCGATTTTCTTGACGCTCTGCTCATTGATCTGCGCCGGCAAGAAGGCCAACTTTCCGATAGCGATTGGCAGTTGGCTCGCCTAATGGGATTGGCGTTATCGGAGCGGCGGCTGCACGAGTCGCAGGAACGGGCCGAGTTGTTCGAGCAGGTACGGCAGGATGTCACCGGGTATCTGACGAAACTGATCGAAGGTGGGCATCTCTCGCCACCGGCTCGGGCAGAGGTGGGGGACGGGCTGGGTGCCTTGGGGGACCCTCGCTTTCACGGCAGCGAAAAATACCGCCTGCCCGCCCTCTATCGTGGCGAGCCGGAAAAATCCTGCGGTTTTATAAAAATTCCTGCCGGTGAGTTTCTGATGGGGTCCGACAAGGCCATCGACAAGGGTGCTTATGATCATGAGTGCGTTGACGGCAAACCTCACCCGCAGAAGCTGGATGAAGAGTTCTGGATCGGACGCTACCCGGTGACGGTGGGACAATACGCCTGCTTTGTCGATGATGGCGGTTACGATC